>CAJUFB010000051.1 GCA_910585805.1 uncultured Acetatifactor sp. | reverse complement strand
AGACGTGTGCTCTTCCGATCTAAAAGGTATAGTACATTTTATTATGATACCATTTGTGTAAAAGCTTTTGGACTGTTTTTAAACTGTAGAATTCTTACAGAATTATTTGTTGTTTCATCAACAAAGGAAACAGTTGAATATTATCAGAATGAGTTACTGGAATTGGATAATGATTATAACTGGAGAAAACCAGAACTGTGCATACCTAAATTAGAAGCGGCACATTTTACAGGCAAGAAAAAAGAAATCATTTGTTTACTGAAAGCGTTGTGGTGTGTGGAGAATAAAGAATTAGAAAAAGCAGATATGGAATATGTAAAAAAGCTGTTCAGGCTGGCGACTGTAACGAATAAAACACTTGGGGAAATTCGTACAGAATACCAGCGATTGGATCAAACTATAACGCCAAAAGATATCACACCATTTAATGCAGGTTATTATTTTGCGATTTTAAATTGCGATATGGAAAATGCATCACAATATATGAATTCGGAGTATATGCCAATTCCTGTAAGAATGGATGTATTTGGCAGTTGCGTGTCAAGGGTGTGCCTAAACGAAAGATATTCTAAAAAAAATAATATAGTTGTTCCGAATTTATGGTGGCATGTACCACCCTATCGGACCATAAAAGAATCGGTTCATTATGATAACTGTATTTTCCCAGAAGTAATGAATTATCATATGAGAAATGTGAAATTGCAGTTTGATAATTGTGTCAACGATGCGATTATGCAAAGTAATGGAAAGTGGGTGTTGATTGATTTGTATTCTTTGTTATCTTCAAATACATTTATCTATAAAGATCTGGTTTATACAGATTTTCAACGAACGATTAGTACAAAATTAGGAGCAAAGCGGGTTTCTATATGGGGAAGTGATTCCTGTTTTGGAACTACGACAAAAATACTTGAATCGATGGAAGCATGGTGCGATACAGTTCTGGATAAATATAAGGAAAATATAATATTGCTGAATTGTAAGCTTCAAAAGGAATATATCAATGATGAAGATATAATCTCTTCTTTCTTTAATGGGGAAGCTCCATATAGTGTACGTAACGAACAGGCGGAGAATATATTTCAATTTTTGAAAGGAAGATTAAACTGTTATACTATTGACATAACAGATTCGTTTCTGGCAGATGAATTGGGATATAGTGGGAAAGGCGCTGTACATTATGAATTAGAATTCTATCGCATTGTCAGTAATAAAATTTGGTTTATTGTTAATAATAAACCGGATGTAAAGCATTATGCGACCTATTCCGGAAAAGTTCGAGTGGCTCAACTGGCGAGATTAATGAAAAGAAATCCTATTCTCAAAATAAAGGAATATTATCATAATATAATTGATTCTTTAGTGCTGCAAATGCCATTAGAAGTAGTGCAGGATAACGCAGATAAGATAGCAGAAATTTATGATTGTTTTTGGAGTAAGATAGAGCAATACGATGAAGATAGTTTAAGAAAAAGTATTTTAGAAAGATTTGATTTGTCAGAAAATTTGGATTTACATAGGAGCATCACTATTTCTGGTTTGGAAAAATGTCGGGAGGTAGCAAAATAGTTTGCGAGAACACAATGATGATAAAAGACAGTTATTTGACGGCAGATCTGGAACATGTTGTAAAGAGCGGCAGCATTTCATGGAATAAAATGAAGGGTTCCACGGTTTTCATAACCGGAGTTACAGGACTGATCGGTTCTCTGCTTTGTCGTACATTACTTGCGGCAAACGATGCCGGAAAGCTGAACCTGCATATTTATGGACTTGTCCGCAGTGAGGAGAAGGCCAGACAGATTTTTGGAGAGCTTTTGGAGAGAGATGATTTTGCTATGATCACAGGTGACATAACGGGTCCTGTTTCCGTAGACGGAACAATAGATCATATATTTCACTGCGCAAGCGTAACGGCATCAAAGACAATGATATCGAAACCAGTGGAGACATTGATGACGGCAGTGGACGGCACCAGAAATATGCTGGAACTGGCCAGGGAGAAGAAAGTAAAAGCTTTTGTGTATGTGTCCTCCATGGAAGTATACGGTTCTTTCGTGGATTTAGGTCATGATGTGACAGAGGCGGATCTGGGATATGTAGACCCTCTTGCTGTGCGCAGCAATTACCCGGAGAGCAAGCGGTTGTGCGAAAATATGTGTATCGCTTATTTTTCGGAATACAACGTTCCGGTGCGCATGGCACGTCTGGCGCAGACATTCGGCCCGGGGATTCTTCCCGGAGAAAACCGTGTTTTTGCACAATTTGCCAGAAGTGCCATAAGGGGAGAAGATATTGTTTTGCATACGAAGGGATTGTCAGAGGGAAATTACTGCTATACAAGAGATACGGTTAAGGGGCTGCTGACAATCGCGCTGGCCGGAAAGGATGGCGAGGCCTATAATGTATCCAATCCGGACACGCATACGACGATTGCGGATATGGCACAGATGGTATGCCGCGATATTGCCGGCGGCAGGATCAAAGTGATATTTGACATTCCGGAAACCAATACATTCGGGTATGCGGCGGATACCAGGATGAAACTGGATTCAAGTAAGCTGCAGGCATTAGGCTGGAAGCCGGAGGTCGGATTGTGTGAGGCTTATGAGAGGCTGATCGGAAGCATTCGTGAGATGGAGGAGCTTCAGGATGATTTGTGAGTGATATAAGGAGGCAGGCATGAACGGCACAGCAGAAAAGAGAATGGACTTTTCTATATGGGATTCGGTTGTAAACGACAGGATCATTCAATTTGAAGATTTAGAGAAAAAATATCGGGACAGGTGCAGAAAAACAGAAGCATTAGTTGAAGAAAATGAAAAACTGAAAGAAAGAATGGAAGAGGCATCTGCAAAGGCGGATTCGGTCTGCAGTGAGTTGAATGAGCAGAATGCCAGGATCCGGGCTATGGATCAGGAAATCGCAGATTTAAAGCAATGGATCGCAAATATGGAGAATTCCTTCAGTTGGAGAATTACGAAACCGATCCGGATATTGCTGGATAAGATAAAGGGTGGAAAAAGTATGGGTTGACTTTTCTTTCTTTCGCCGGACATTACGCCATTTGTATCTTTCTGCCGGTTTCTTTTTATAAGGTAAATCAGGGATACAGTCTCCGGGAAGTGCTGCATTCCATGGAACTGGATTTTCTGGCAAAGGAACCGGAAAGCGGAGCGGGGGATGTGCTCCGGAGGGAATCGGAAAGTGGAAGAACCGAAGGACTCGGGGAAAGGGCAGGCATATGCCCCCATGCTGGCCGCAGCCAGTTACCACGAGAAATACCTGAAGGTCATGGCCGGCAGGTTTGGACTTGAGATAAATGTGGACTGATCTCAGCCGGCGCATTCAAACGATCACCAGCGGTGTCGAGAATTCATTGGGAGCCGGCCGTCCGGTTCCTCCAAAAGCCACCCCTTTATAGATCTCACTGGCAAGAATATCCTGTTTCAGGAGCCTGCCTGCTTCCTGCGGCAGGCTTTTTTGCGCATCCGCCAGTCTGGTAATCAGGGGAATGCGGGAATGGGCTTTGACGGCACGCAGCAAAGGCAGGGCAGATCTGCTGAAGCCCAGCATTCTGGCATAGGGGGTATCCTCCTGCGCCCTGCCGTTTGCCATATCTTCCTTTGTAATGCCCAGCAGAATGTGTATCAGGCAGCGGCTGATCCTGGTATGGGTAATTGCTTTCGTCTTCAGGATATCACAAAAAGAGCCGAATCCGGAGAAGCTGTTCAGGCTGTTGCGGATGCGGTTCGAGAGCCAGGCGGAGACATCCAGGTATTTCTCGTACCCCTCTTCCTTTTCCAGAATAAGCTTGTAATACAGGAGATTTGAAAAAGCATCCAGGTACAGCGGGTTATTTTCAGCCAGATAAACATCCAGAAGCGGCCATACTTCCTCCGGCATAAATGGATGCAGCTGCGCCGGCAGTTGTCCCTCATACAGCGCCTGGCGGATGGCAAGGGCAGAGGCAGGGGCCGGTTGGAGAGGCATATTGCAGCTGGCAGAAATGCCGGTCAGGTTTTCGGCCGGGAAAGTATCGTGGTACCCGGAGCCGATTCTTTTTACGGTAACAGGAATCATATCACTTTGCCGTCTTATTATTTCTTTTATATAGTCAATTCCCAATATATTATTCGGGGAAGATAAGAGCTCGTCATAATTTGTCCCATTGTCCGGAAAGCTGCTCCGCAGTGCCTTTGCCCGGGCATCCGGATAGGAAAGCCCCTGTTTCAGAAGCTGCTTCAGGGCTGTCTGGTAGGCTTTTGGCTCTTCCGCCAGGAAAGCTGCAATCTGCTGAAGTTTTGCCGTGTCCCCGCATTCGCTGCCGAAGCACAGATGCGTAACTACGCCCAGCTTGTGGAGCAGTGCCACAGCCCCCGCGGCAAAATATTCGGAGCTGGCCGTGGCATACAGCACGGGCAGCTCCAGCACCAGGTCTGCTCCGCAGCGGAGAGCCATCTCGGTTCGCAGCCGTTTCCCGACCAGAGCGGGAGCGCCCCGCTGGACAAAATTGCCGCTCATGACCACAACTGTAAAATCGGCATTTGTAAGGCGTACGGATTCTTCCAGCTGGTATTTATGGCCGTTGTGGAAAGGGTTATATTCTGCGATGATTCCGTTGACATTCATGGGGATACTCCTGTTTGTATGGTTATTTGTTTTTCGGGGAATGGCGAAAACCGGTGTCGTTTTTCATCATGGTTTTGGGTCTGTTTGGGCATTTTTCCTGATTATCAATATTACGTATAAAAATATGGAATGACAATGTGAAAAAAATAACACACGTGAAAGAGCTTACACATCCCTGTTTCTGGGCAAAATGTAATAAGGAAAGAAGGAATGTATTTTAAAATGTACAAATTAACGCATATTTGTCCTTGTGTATTTTTTCCATTTTTAGTATAATATGAATAATCCGATTTGTTAAGTAAAAATTTTATCATATTTGGGGACAGCGGGGAAGCGCTGGAAAGGAGAAGGGATATGTCATATATTGACAAGATCAAGGACAGAGCCAAACTTGACAGAAAGACGATTGTATTGCCGGAATCCAAGGATAAGAGGACCTTATTGGCCGCAGCGAAGATCATGGAAGATGGTATTGCCGATATTATCATGATCGGCAACGAGGAGAAGATTACCGACGGTGCCGGCTGGCTGGAAGTTGACCTTACCGGTGTCAGAATCCTTGACCCTTCCATCACTCCGAAGCTGGACGAATATGTGGATCTTCTGTATGAGACCAGGAAGGCCAAGGGGATGACCCGGGAGAAGGCAAGGGAGATCCTGTTAAATGACTATCTGACTTTCGGTATTGTGATGGTGAAAGCGGGGGATGCGGACGGCATGGTTGCCGGCGCGTGCCATTCTACGGCGGATACCCTCAGGCCGGCCCTGCAGATACTGAAGACAGCTCCCGGTGTCAAGCTTGTCTCCGCGTTTTTTGTCATGGATACTCAGTTCAAAGATCAGGGAGAGAATGGCACTTTCCTTTTTGCCGACTGCGGCCTGAATCAGGATCCAGATGCGGAGGAACTTGCTGCCATTGCCGAGACTTCCTACAGGAGCTTTAAGTCTTTGATCGGTCCCAAGCCTGTGATCGCCATGCTGAGCCATTCCACCAAAGGAAGCGCCAAACATGCCATGGTGGACAAGGTGGTGGAAGCTACAAGGATCGCGAAAGAGCAGTATCCGCATCTGATTCTGGACGGAGAACTGCAGCTGGACGCGGCGCTGGTTCCCAGTGTGGCCAAGTCCAAATCTCCCGGCAGTCCTGTGGGAGGCCGTGCCAATATTCTGATCTTCCCCAATCTGGATGCCGGCAATATCGGTTACAAGCTGGTGCAGAGGCTGGGCGGCGCGGAAGCATACGGCCCCATGCTTCAGGGGATCGCCAAGCCTGTCAATGATCTGTCCAGGGGATGTTCCTGGCAGGATATCGTAGGTGTAGTGGCTATTACCGCCGTACAGGCCCAGCTGGCAGACTGATGGGGAATGGATTGATGAGCAACCGGGACAGAAGGGAGTGCCCGGCTGCGTTGCGGGCTGCAATAAGATATGAAGTGAAAGGAAATGCTGCGATGAAAGTATTGGTGATTAACTGTGGGAGTTCTTCCCTGAAATTTCAACTCATTGATTCCGGATCCGAACAGTGTCTTGCCAAGGGACTCTGCGAGAGGATCGGCATCGAAGGAAGCATGATCACATATGCGCCGGAAGGCGGGGACAAAGAGAAAACAGTTACCCCCATGCCCGACCATACGGAGGCCATCCGCCTGGTGCTGGAGGCGCTGACAAATCCGGCGACAGGCGTGGTGAAGAGCCTGGAGGAGATCGGGGCGGTGGGACACCGCGTGGTACATGGCGGTGAGAAGTTTGCGGAATCCGTAGTCATCGACGATGGGGTGCTGGCTGCCGTGGAGGAGTGCAATGATCTGGCTCCCCTGCACAATCCTGCCAATCTGATCGGTATCAATGCCTGTAAGAAGCTGATGCCGAATACTCCCATGGTGGGCGTGTTCGATACGGCCTTCCATCAGACCATGCCGGAAGAAGCTTATATGTACGGACTTCCCTATGAATATTATCAGAAATATAAGATAAGAAGGTACGGCTTCCATGGAACCAGCCATTCCTACGTATCGGCAAAAGCTGCCGAGGTTCTCGGGAAAAAATATGAGGATCTGAAGATCATCGTCTGCCATCTGGGCAACGGCGCCAGTGTGTCCGCAGTCAAGAACGGAAAATGTGTGGATACTTCCATGGGGCTGACACCGCTGGAAGGTCTGATCATGGGAACCCGTTCCGGTGATATCGACCCTGCCATTATTGAGTTTCTTGCCCATAAGGAAGACAGGAGCATTGATGAGATCATGTCAGTGCTGAACAAGAAATCCGGTGTATTGGGACTTTCCGGGAACCTTTCCTCCGATTTCCGTGACCTGGAAGACGGCTACAACAGGGGAGATGCCAATGCGGTCCGGGCATTGAATACTTACTGCTACCGTGTGGCAAAATACGTCGGTTCCTATGTGGCGGCCATGAACGGCGTGGACGTGATCTGCTTTACCGCAGGGATCGGTGAGAATGCGCCTCTGGTCCGCAATTTTGTATGCGGGTATCTGGGTTATCTGGGAGTGGAGCTTGACCAGGAGGCAAACCATAAGCGGGGCGAAGACATTGTGATTACCACGCCTGACAGCAGGACGACTGTAATGGTGATTCCCACCAACGAGGAACTTGCCATTGCCAGGGAGACCGTGCGCCTGGTGGGGTAATGTGCCGGAAGGGTATTTTGCAGCAATACGGCTGTAAAGACATGGAGGCTGCTGTATTCGGAGAACAGAAGGAATCATTGGCATATTCCGACGGTTTTGAGTATATCTGACTGTATGGAAAAGAATGAGACCGGATACGGCGCCTTCCGTTTATGAACTGTCGGAAAATAACCGCTGCAATTTCTGTATCATTCTGATAGATTTGTCTGGATCTGTGTGATCTCACGCAGATTCAGGAGCTGCATTTTTCTGGATTTCTGAAATAGACTCCCGGGAGATGATTTACCGCTTTTTGTACTGTATTGCAGAAGCGCTCATAAAGTCATTGCCGTTACAGTGGCTTTGTTATACAGTATGTCTGGCAAAAGTTTAGGAATTCACTTCCTTATGAGCGTGAGTATAATTTACAATTATGATACATTTATGTAAAAAGTTGGTGACAAACAGGGGATAGAATGTAGGAAAAGATTGGAAGCGGGGTGTTCGTGGAACCGCTTTTTCCAGGGAGAAAGCCGTCAGGTCAGGGCCCGGGATCACCGGAGGAATGTATCATGAGCAACAGCAGAGGAAACAGAGGAGAAAACAGGAGGAGTAATATGCAGCAGAGGTCAGGGGAGAGATATTCAGCAAGGAAAAAGTTTGAGATGTATTTGCTGTTCATGTGTGTTATCCTGGTGGTGAATATGTTCTTTCTGATGAAGGTACAGTCGCAGCTGAAAAATATGAACAAAGCGCTGAATCAGGTGATGGCCACGCTTGCCACGGCGCGGCGGGATTCGGAGGAGGGAATGATTGTAGCAAGCCAGGAAGAGGTGATCAGCCCGCAGTACCAGTCGGCGCCGCAAAAGCCTTCGGAGCCTGCGGCATCCGGAGGGTCGGAGGAAGTGGACTATGTGGAACTGTGTGGTCTGCCGCAGGTGGATAAGCCCGTGGACAGGAAACTGCCCCAGGTGCTGAGCCGTCTGGAAGAACTGGCTGAAGACAGCAATGTGATAAAAAATATCTGGCAGGATTATACCAGATATCCGGAGGAGATGCTGGGAGCCCTTGCCAACAATCCGGAGATGGCAGACTTTGTAAGCAATTATCTGACTTCAGATGCAAAACCTTCCGGTGTAGGGCTGACGAAGGCCGAAAAAAAACAGCAATTTCCGCTGTTTCTGCAGTGGGATCCCAGATGGGGTTATGCGGAATACGGCGATGACAGCAATGTGGGACTGTCCGGCTGCGGTCCTACCTGCCTGTCCATGGTGCTTTATTATCTTCTGGGAGACGAGAGCCTTACCCCGGATGTTATCGCCGATTACAGTATGGAAAACGGTTATTATATGTCGGGGACAGGCACTGCATGGAAGCTGCTGGAGGATGTGGCAGATACGTACGGTTTAAGGGTATGGCAGCCCAAAGCATCCGAATGGACGCTGAAAGAAGAGCTGGATAAGGGCAGTGTCATCATTTGCTCCATGAAGCCCGGAGATTTCACTGCAGGAGGACATTTTATCGTTATCTACGGATATGATTCGGATGGTTTTCTGGTCAATGACCCTAACTGTGTCGCGCGAAGCCGACAGAAATGGACTTACGATGAGATCGGCAGACAGATTAAGAATACATGGGTATACAGCGGCGGGATCAAGGAAATTCACAAGGATACGGAGAAGGACAGCTGAGCCTGGAAAAGATATTTTCGGAAAAGGTGTTTTCCATACGATTTATTATTGCAGTTTTCGCGAAAAAGTACTACAATGGAACACATGGTGAAGGAAGCGTGTTCCATGGAAAAGAGAATGTTCTGTGGAGGGAAGCGTGTTCCATGGAAGAAAGCACGTTCCATGGAAGAAGGCACGTTCCATGGAAGAAAGAGCGTTCTATGGAAATGAAAGAACATTCCAGGAAGAAAGAGGATTTGAGAATGAAGATCAGGACAAGATATGCACCCAGCCCCACCGGAAGAATGCATGTAGGCAATCTGCGCTCCGCTCTGTATGAGTTTTTGATCGCAAAGCATCAGGGAGGTTCCTTTATGATTCGTATCGAGGATACGGATCAGGGACGATATGTAGAGGGGGCTACGGAGATTATTTACCGTACACTGGAAAAAGCCGGCCTGAAGCATGACGAGGGGCCGGACAAAGACGGCGGCTATGGACCCTATGTACAGAGCGAGCGGATCAAAACCGGCATTTATATGAAGTATGCCAGAGAATTGATCGAAAAAGGAGAAGCATATTATTGCTTTTGCGATAAGGAGAGACTTGCGTCCCTTAAGACGGAAGTAGTGGAAGGGAAAGAGATTACCATATACGACAAGCATTGCCGGTCTCTTTCAAAAGAGGAAGTAGAAGCGAACCTGTCTGCCGGCCGGCCCTTTGTCATTCGCCAGAACAATCCTTCGGAGGGAACCACCACTTTCCATGACGAGCTGTACGGGGATATCACCGTGGAGAATGCGGAACTGGACGACATGATACTGATCAAGTCAGACGGGTATCCCACCTATAATTTTGCAAATGTGGTGGACGACCATACCATGGATATCACCCATGTGGTAAGGGGAAACGAGTACCTTTCCTCTTCGCCTAAATATACCAGGCTTTACGAGGCATTCGGCTGGGAGGCCCCCAAATATGTGCACCTGCCCCTGGTCACCGATGTAAACCACAAGAAGCTGGCAAAGAGGGGCGGAAGTACTTCTTTTGAGGACTTGCTGGAGCAGGGCTTTCTGAGCGAAGCGATTGTGAACTTTATTGCGCTTCTGGGATGGAGTCCGGAGAGCAACAGGGAAATTTTTACCCTGGACGAGCTGATCCGGGAATTTGACTATCACAGGATCAGCAAATCGCCTACAGTTTTCGACCTGGTGAAGCTGCGCTGGATGAACAGCGAATATATCAAGGCGATGGACTTTGACCCGTTCTATGAAATGGCGGAGCCGTATCTGAAGAAAGCGCTGACAAAGGAACTGGATCTGAAGAAAATCGCAGCAATGGTAAAGACCCGCATCGAGGTGTTTCCCGATATTGTGGAGATGGTTGATTTCTTTGAGCAGCTGCCGGAGTATGACACTGCAATGTACACCCACAAGAAGATGAAGACCAACAGCCAGACTTCACTGGAGGTGCTCACGGAAATCCTTCCTCTTCTGGAGGCGCAGGAAGACTACAGCAACGATGCGCTGTATGCCGCGCTTGCGGGATATGTGGAGAAAAAGGGCTGCAAGAACGGCTATGTCATGTGGCCCATACGCACTGCCGTATCCGGAAAGCAGACCACGCCCGCAGGCGCCACCGAGATCATGGAAGTGCTGGGCAAGGAGGAGTCACTGGCCAGGATCCGCAGGGGAATCGAACTGCTGCAGAGCGCTTAGTGTGCCGCTGCGGTTTCCGTGATGCTCGCGTGCGCGAGTATAAAAAGCAGTTTTCACCGTAAGATATTCCGGCTGTGCGGTTCTGCGTCTCCGCCATAGCAAGAGACATTAAAAAGTCTGCCGCACAGTCAGAAAGTGTTTAATATCGACACAAAATAATAAGTGATTATTATGCGCCTGCGCATAGTAAGGAAGTGTCACGAAATAAATTTGCAGGATTCCACACGGAAAGGCGCATATATACTGGTGCTTCACTCCTGTAAGTGCAAATTTATTTCCAGACAATTCCTGAGGAAGTGTCTGTGAATAACTGATACGGATTTAAAGCTGTTTTCCTTGTATTTCAGGGCCTTTCCCTACAGAAGTTGTATCAGTTATTTTCCGGCAGTTTCCAGACATCCAACGAACAGGTTCACAGTCACAGGAGGAATTTATGGATCTTAGAAACGCGAATGAGCCGCAGAAAGCGGCAATTATGCATCTGCGGGGCCCATGTCTCGTTCTGGCAGGCCCGGGCAGCGGCAAGACTTACACAATCACAAACCGTATCTTATATCTTCTGGAACAGGGAATTCCGCCCGAATCCATTCTGGTGATCACTTTTATGAAAGAAGCGGCATTGTCCATGCAGAACCGTTTTCAGGAGATGGCAGCTGCGGACACAGCGCCTTCCGGCAGATTTTCCACGGAACATAAACCTGCTTATCCGGTCAATTTCGGAACCTTTCATTCCGTTTTCTACCACATTTTAAAAGCGTCCAACGCGCTGAGATCAACAAAACTTTTAAGCAATTCTGAAAAGAAAAATCTTATCCTTCCCATACTGAAGATATATGGAAAACAACAGAGCCAGGCAGGAGCCTCACAGGAAAGTCAGGAGGAAGCCGGCAGTTTGAACGATGATGCAGCTCAGATCCTGGCAGCCATCGGATACTATAAAAATACCATGCAGATGTCAGCTGCCTGCGAGAAGGTGCCGGTGAGGTGGCAGGCCCGGTTTGAGGCGATCTGCCGGGAATATGCCCTGGCGGTAAAGCAGCTGGGCAGGCTGGATTTCGACGATATGCTCTATGAGTGCAAGACGCTGCTTCAGGAAAATGCGTCCGTCAGAAATTACTGGCAGAACCGTTTCAGGCATATCCTCATCGATGAATTTCAGGATATCAATCCGGTACAATATGAGGCGGTGAAGCTGCTGGCAGCCCAGCCCTGTAATATCTTTGCCGTGGGCGACGATGACCAGGCGATCTACGGATTCCGGGGTTCTCAGCCGGAGTGCCTGAAGCGGTTTGAGGCGGAATTCCATGCCAGGCAGCTTTTGCTGGATGTGAACTATAGAAGCAAAGCGGAAATTGTCAGGGCTTCTCTTGCCGTGATAGAAGAAAATAAGGACAGATTTGTGAAGCAGCTGCGGGCGGCATCAGAATGTTCGGAGAAAGCTGTGCCGTCGGGAACCGGATATGGGATCGGAGCGCCCGGCAGTATGGGCAGAACAGGGAAGGACAGCGCTGTCAGGGGAAGTGATGGAACCGGAGCGGTTTCCGTGTATGCGTTTCGCGAAAAAGAGGGGCAGTACAGCCATATGCAGCAGGCCATAACCCGCTGTCTGCAGCAGGGAGAAAGCTGCGCCGTGCTTTTCAGGACCAATTCCTATATGCAGGGTTTTGCCGCCCGGCTGAAGGCGGCGGATATCTCCTACGAGATGAAGGAGAAAGTGGCCAGCATTTATGAGCATTTCATTGTGCAGGACATTATGGCTTATCTGCAGATCGCCAATGGAGAAGGGAGCAGAGAACAGATGCTGCGCATCATGAACAAGCCGTCCCGCTATATCAGCAGGGAAGCCGTTGGAGAAGGCAGTGTGGATCCGGATAAGATCGAGGCGTATTACAGGAGAGCGCAGATGCCGGAAATGCAGAGGGACAGGGTAAGGAAGGAATTGTCGCGGTTACGGAAGCAGCTTCAGAGCGTAAAGGGCTTTACGCTTCGTCCCGGGATCAATTACATATTGAAAGCCATGGGCTATGAGCAGTATCTGAAGGAGCAGGCAGGAACCGGCACAGAGAAATGGCAGGAGTGGCAGGAGATGCTGGACTGGCTGAAAGAGGACGCGTCAAAGTATGCCGGGGTGAAGGAATGGAAAGCTTTCCAGGAGGCATATGCGAAGAGCCTGGAGCAGAACAAAACACAGGCAGGACCGTATCCGCAGAAACAAAATGAGGGAGAAAAGGCAAAGGTTCATCTATTGACCGTCCATGGCGCAAAGGGACTGGAATTCGACAATGTGTGGATTCCCGACTGCAATGAGAAAATATTTCCCCACGGAACCATGCCGGATGAAAGCACTGTGGAAGAAGAGCGCAGGATCTTTTATGTGGCTATGACCAGGGCGAAGAAAAACCTGGAGCTCCTCTACCTGACCGGTACAAAGGAACGCCCCAGGCAGCCTTCCAGATTTTTAAATCCGCTTTTTCGATAACAGGGAAGGTTGCTTCTTCCCGGGGCCGAGACAGAAAAACGGGTTTATTCTTCTGTCAGTTCATCGAATTCACAGTTGTCGAGGTATTCGTCAAACGCTTCCGCCACATTTTCATATTCATCGTCATCCTCGATATAATCCAGTTCAGGCTCTTCGTTAGGGTCATCGGGATTTTCGCTGTAGCGGTAGAACCATACCTCGCCGTCTTCGTTTTCACCGTTCTCGTTCAAAGGCAGCAGTACGATATAATCCTTTTCGCTGACGGTCAGAATGGTGATGACAGCGCAGTTCACGATGCTGCCATCATCCAGTTCCAGTTCAACGGTCATTTCCTCGTCATCATAATCATCTTTTTTTCCCATGGGAATACCTCCTGTATGCTTGTCCTGTGTGACAGATCAGATTCATTATACCCGGTTTTGAACCATTCTGCAAGGGAAACTGAAAAGGAAGATCGATAAGGAAAATCAGGAAAGTCAGCAGGGAAGAGCGGAAAATCTGAAAAAAGTATATTTCTTGTCCAGAGGACTTTTTATTATCGGCAAAATATGATAAAATAAATCTGATTTTCAGTGTATCTGCTCAGATTGTATACAAGACATGCGGAGCATGAACCGCGCAGAATATGGAGGGAAGACGATGACAGAAAAAATTTTACATAATGATCCCCACCCATTAGGCGCTCATATGGTAAATGGCGGAGTCCGTTTTTCTTTTGTGTCGAGATCCGCCGCCTGTGGAATCCTGTTGTACAACAGCAAGACAGGTAAGCTCAGAGAAAAGATTCCTTTTACCGAAGACGAGAGGATTGGCCATGTCTATTGCAAGATCGTGAAAAACATAGACCCGTCATCCACCACGTATCTTTTTTTTGAAGAGGACAGGCTTGTTCCTGATGAGCGGGCAAGAGTATTTCCGCATAGGGTTCCATATGGCAGGGAACGGACTGTTGAGGATATGAGAGCCGGTTTTGTCACCGGAACCTTTGACTGGGAACAGGACCGCTTTCCCAGGCTTCCTTATAACAAGGTGATCGTCTGCTGCATGCATGCCAGAGGGTTTACGAAACATGCTTCTTCTGGTGTGAAGCACAGGGGGACCTTTGCGGGAATCGCGGAGAAGATCCCCTATCTGAAGGAAATCGGCATCACCACCATTGAATTGCAGCCGGCGTATGAATTTGCGGAGGTTCCGTTCAAGGGAGAGCCTCAGAATCAGCCTCACATGACAGATACCGGAATCCTGGAGAAGAATCAGCAGAGATTAAATTATTGGGGATATAAGAAAGGATATTACTTTGTGCCGAAGTCGGCTTATGCCGCTTCGGAAGATACGGTGACGGAGTTCAAGGAACTGATCCGGGCACTTCATGCCAACGGGATGGAGATGGTTATGCAGTTCTATTTTCCGGAGGAGGTGAAGCACAGCGAGATTCCTGAGATCCTTCGTTACTGGGTATTGGAGTACCATGTGGACGGCTTCCACCTGATGGGAGGGAAGCTCCCGGCTGAGCTGCTGGCTGCGGATGAACTGCTGGCGGACACCAAGATATGGTATTACGGGTTTGATACGGACAGGCTTTACGGGAGAAATGAGCCGCCTCAGTATCCCCATGTGGCGGAGTACAATGATGCCTGGTATTATGATATGCGTAGATTTTTAAAGGGAGACGGGGGGATGCTGGGCAGTGTGCTGTATCACATGCGTCATATTCCGGAGAAGGCGGGCTGCATCCATTATCTGACCAATTATTATGGTTTTACCCTGGCAGACCTTGTTTCTTATGACCATAAACATAACGAACCCAATGGGGAAGATAACCGGGACGGAAGCGACTGTAACTGCAGCTGGAACTGCGGGGAGGAAGGCAGGACGCGCAGGCAGGCTGTGAAGCAGCTTCGCATCAGACAGATAAAAAACGCCATGTGTCTGCTGATGCTGTCCCAATCCACACCTTTGATTTTTATGGGAGATGAGTTCGGGAATTCCCAGAAGGGGAATAATAATCCCTATTGTCAGGACAATGCCGTCGCCTGGCTGGACTGGAGCCAGAGGAAGAAGAACGAGGAGATATTCGATTTCTGGAAGATGCTGGTTCGCTTCAGACGGGAGCATCCGATTCTGAGGCCGGACAGAGAACTGCGGCTGATGGACTATATAGCCTGCGGATATCCGGATCTGTCTTACCATGGGCAGAACGCGTGGTGCCCTGAGACAGACGCGCAGTTTCGACATATCGGTATCTTATTGTATGGAAAGTATGCCAGGGATGGGGAAATCCGGGATGACACTTTCCTCTACATCGCAGTCAACATGCACTGGGAGAGACACAGGATGGCGCTGCCCAGACTGCCGAAGGGGGCGGTATGGGAGCTGGTCTTTGCCACGGAATCTGGCGAAAGCAGCAGAAAACGTGGGGAAGATACGGAAAAAGAGACGGAATTTATCAGAAAGATTCCGCCCAGAAGTATGGCGGTATATATCAGTGTGTGGGAGGAAACGGTATAGAGTCCGGCAGTCGTCCTGAGGGCGGCTGTCGGAAAAGGGGCCTTGCACTTTCCGGCGGGTTTTGCATATGATAGGATAAAACAATCATATGGAGAAACTCATGAACTGTTTTCTTTTATTTTTACTTCTGAGATGCTGCGGTTGGGGTAGCGGCTGCGGCTGCGGATCAGGAAGAGCGATGTCCGGCAGCGGCTGCTGTGAAGGCGGTATGGGCTGTGGAAGAAATGACTCCTGCTGGAGAGAGATGGGAAGGCAGCAGGATTGCTGCGAATGCAGGGAAGAGAGACGTGGCCGGGGTGGCTGCGGCTGTGAAGAGAGGAACGGCCGGGGCGGCTGTGGCTGTGAAGAAGAAAGGAATTGCCGGGGCGGCTGTGGCTGTGAAGAAGAAAGGAACGGCCGGGGCGGCTGTGGCTGTGAAGAGAGGAACGGCCGGGGCGGCTGTGGGCGTGAAGACGAGAGAAATGGCCGGGGCGGCTGCGGCTGTGAAGAGGAGAGACATGACCATGATGGGTGTGGGTGTATGGAGCGGGAAAGCAACTCTGACGGTTCCGGCATGATTCCGCCTCCGTGGCAGGACTATCCCAGATTCCCGCGCCGGGATAACGGAAACGAATGTGACAATTAGTTCCCAAAAGACGGAATCCCCTGCGGTATGATATTGCACCGCGGGGATTTCGGGATGTGATGTTTCAGGCAGACGGTAGAACGGTTCGGCATTCTGTCCGGGCTGTCGCCGGCTGCAGATGGCAGAAGCCGGCAGGCTTCAGATGCGTGCATTTTCAAATGTGCATTTTTTGGAAAAAGTATTTGAATCGCAGGCGCTTTATGATATAATAGACCGGAAGGACAGAACGGCAGTTTTGCCTGAGATTTTTGGACAAGACCTGCGGGAGCCGGACAGAGAAACGGTCCGGGAGCAGCTGTTGTCCGCGGAAAGGCGGTTTTTCATGGAGAAGGAAAAGTACGTTGCGTATGTCTCCACCTATACACGGGGAGACAAAAATGGAATAAAAATATATGATGTGGACATGGAGAAGGGGAGGTTCATAGAGAAGGATAAGGTGGAGATCACCAATTCATCCTACGTGACTATCTCGCATAACGGGAAGATTTTGTATTCCATAACGGATTTCGGTGTGGAGGCCTATGTGATTCTGGAGGACGGCAGTCTGGAATTCTTAAATTTCGGCGCTATCAACGGTATGCGGGGCTGCTATGTATCCACGGATTATACGGACAGCTATCTGTTTGTAGCCGGATATCATGACGGGAAGCTGACGGTTCTGAGGCTGGAGGAAGACGGTTCCATAGGAGAGATCACGGATGAAATCTACCATAAGGGACTGGGAAGTGTGGCGGAGCGTAATTTCAGACCTCATATCAACTGTGCCAGAATGACCCATGACAATAAATATCTGCTGGTGGCTGACCAGGGGATGGATCATGTCAATGTATACCGTTTCGATGCGAAGCTGGGCAAGGTGATGCTGGCAGATGTGATTCGAAGCGAGCTGGAGTCGGCGCCCAGACATGTGAAGATATCCAGGGACGGACGTTTTATCTATATTGTGCATGAGATCAAGTGCTTTATCGATGTGTACTCCTATGAGGAGAGAAAGAATCAGCCTGTATTCGAGAAGATTCAGTCCATAAGTACATGCAAAGGTGAGATTGGCAGCTATAATGCAGCCAGCGCGCTGGAATTTTCGGATGACCACAAATATCTGCTCAGTTCCAATGCGGGAGACAATTCTGTAGTACTTTACCATGTGGATGAAGCCACAGGGATGCTTTCCCAGATATTCTGTCTGCCTGTGGGCGGGGAGTATCCCAAGGATGCCAGCCTGTTTCCCAATAACAAATTCCTGGTGTCCCTGAACCATGAGACGAATGATATGACCTTTTTCCATGTGGACGTGAAGAACGGCACCATGATCATGAACGGACCGCCGGTGAGGGTGGATGTGCCCAACTGCATTACATTTCATAAGCTGTAGGGATTTTCCGGGCAGGATGCCCGGGCGGGACGTTGATCTGATGTCAATCCTGTAAACCACCTTCACAGGCGGAGACATGACTGGCATACAATGTATACTGTGCACAGGTTGAATTTGCAGTACAACCCGACTGCAGACCGCCAGCCAGGTATTTCTCCGGAGGCATTACTGTGAAAGTATTGAATCCTGCCTTGCGGGTTTGTGTGCATCCACAGTAAACTCCCAGACTTTCATGCAGGGTGGAGGAGCCCGTTGCATGGGGGTTACTGTAAATCCTGACGGTCTGCAGTATAAATGAGGGCAGAGCTGTCTGGTATGGCTCTGGCTGTACAATTCGTTACTTCCTTATGGCGGTGAGCAGGGCTCCGGACATTGAGAAAACCGGAGCCTTTTCCTGTGATCATACAGCTGTCGGAGGGCTGTGATATGACAAAAGCCGGGGCAGGTATAACAGCGGTTCATCCGGAAAGCTGAAGCCGGACGGATGGCAGAAAGAAAAGGAGCGGAAAATGGCAGGTTCCACATACGGAAATATATTCAGGATCTCCACCTGGGGAGAATCCCACGGGAAGGCGCTGGGAGTGGTGATTGACGGCTGTCCTGCGGGACTCGAATTGAAGGAGGAGGATATTCAGCGTTATCTGGACAGGAGAAAACCGGGCACCAGTGCGGTCACCACTTCCAGGAAAGAGGAGGATGGAGTGGAAATCCTGTCCGGTGTATTCGAAGGACGGACAACGGGAACGCCGATTTCCATGATGGTGCGCAATACTTCTCAGATTTCCAGGGATTACAGTGAGATAGCCTCATATTATCGTCCGGGCCATGCGGACTATACTTTTGATGAAAAATATGGGTTTCGGGATTACCGGGGAGGGGGACGTTCTTCCGGGAGAGAGACTGTAGGCCGAGTGGCGGCGGGAGCTGTGGCCTGCAGGATTCTGGAGCAGCTGGGAGTTACTGTCTGCGCCTATACCCGTTCCATCGGCCCCATAGAGGCGGATATGGACAAATTTGACAGAACGGCTGTTCTGAAGACCGCAACGGCAATGCCGGATGAAGAAGCGGACAGGCTTGCTCTGGAATATATGGAGGAGACAAGGCATGCCGCGGACTCTTCGGGAGGTTGTATGGAATGCCGGGTGGAAGGGCTTCCCGCCGGTATCGGCGATCCGGTGTTTGAGAAGCTTGACGCCAATCTGGCGAAGGCGATTATGTCCATCGGCGCGGTGAAGGCGGTGGAAATCGGTGACGGATGCCTGGTATCAAAGCGCCGGGGCAGTGAGAATAACGATGCCTTCCGCATGGAGAACGGAAAGGTCCGCAAGGCTACCAACCATGCGGGGGGGATCCTGGGCGGCATCAGCGATGGAGACATGGTTGTAGTGCGGGCATATGTAAAGCCCACGCCATCTGTTTTTCTGACACAGCAGACAGTCGACCGGTCAGGGCAGGAGATTGATATTCATATTAAAGGACGCCATGACCCTGTCATTGTGCCCAGGGCGGTGGTGGTCATGGAATGCATGACTGCCCTTACAGTATTGGATGCCATGCTGCTGAATCTGTCAGCAAGGATGGACTCCATTGTGGAGTTCTATCGTTCCCGGTGAAATCGGCAGTTTTGCCTGTTTCTGGAATGGGAATGCAGCAAGTCTCAGAGAAACAGGCTGTCTGCCTGCGGAAACGAATGTTTGAAGGACCGGGAGTAAGAAAGAGGCGTACCGGTAGAGAGCGAGGATATATGTATCGTATTTTGAAAAAGGAAGGAAGGGCCAGGAGAGGGGAGTTTGAGACGGTTCACGGAACCATCCAGACGCCCGTATTTATGAATGTGGGTACCGTAGGCGCTGTCAAGGGGGCGGTGGCTACTTCCGATCTGGAACAGATCAAGACCCAGGTGGAGCTTTCCAATACCTACCATCTCCATGTGCGTCCCGGCGACAGGGTTATCAGACAGCTTGGCGGGCTTCACAGATTTATGTCCTGGGACAAACCGATCCTGACAGATTCGGGGGGATTTCAGGTATTTTCCCTGGCGGGCCTTCGCAGGATCAAGGAGGAAGGGGTATATTTCAACTCCCATATAGACGGACGGCATATTTTCATGGGGCCGGAGGAAAGTATGCAGATTCAGTCCAATCTGGCTTCCACCATAGCCATGGCATTTGACGAGTGCGCGCCCAGCAAGGCGGACAGAAAATATGTACAGGCATCTGTGGACCGTACTTTCAGGTGGCTGGAACGGTGCAGGAAGGAGATGGCGCGGCTGAATGGCCTGGAGGATACCCTCAATCCCCGTCAGCTGCTTTTCGGTATCAATCAGGGTGCCGTGTATCCGGATATCAGGATCGATCATGCGAAACGGATATCGGAACTGGAGCTGGACGGCTATGCGGTGGGCGGATTGGCTGTGGGAGAGACTCATGAGGAAATGTATAATATTCTGGATGAGGTAGTGCCCTTTCTGCCCCAGGACAGGCCTGTTTACCTGATGGGTGTGGGAACTCCGGCGAATATCCTGGAAGGGGTGGAACGGGGAGTGGATTTTTTCGACTGCGTGTATCCTGCCAGGAACGGCAGGCACGGCCATCTGTATACTAATCAGGGCAAGATCAATCTGTTCAATGCGAAATACGAGCTGGATGAGCGTCCCATAGAAGAAGGATGCGGCTGTCCCGCCTGCCAGCGTTATTCCAGGGCATATATCCGTCATCTTCTGAAGGCGAAAGAGATGCTGGGCATGCGCCTGTGCGTGCTTCATAATCTCTATTTCTACAATACCATGATGGAAGAAATCCGGGATGCGCTGGACAGCGGAACTTTTGCGGCTTATAAGCGGAGGAAGCTGGATGGGATGATGTAATTTCGGATGAGGCAGGACGGAAACCGGTTCCGAAGAGATGAAAAACGAAAGAAGAAGACAGGCATGCGCAGCAATCTGACCACACTTTGTTATATAGAAAAGGAAGACAGCTATCTGATGCTTCATCGGGTCAAGAAGGAAAAAGATATCAATAAAGATAAATGGATCGGTGTCGGCGGGCATTTCGAGGCGGGGGAATCCCCGGAGGAGTGTCTGCTGCGGGAAGTGTATGAGGAGACAGGGCTGACGCTGGTTTCCTGGCGTCTGCGCGGAATCATTACATTCAGCACGGATGTATATGAAACGGAATACATGTTTCTCTATACGGCAGACAGGTATACCGGCAGTCTGACGGAATGCAATGAAGGCACTCTGGAATGGGTGGAAAAATCCAGGGTGCCAATGCTTCCCATCTGGGAAGGCGATAAGATATTTTTCCGTCTTCTGGAGGAGCAGGCGGAATTTTTCTCGCTGAAGCTTCGGTATACGGGCGATTCGCTGGCGGAGGCCGTTCTGGATGGGAAGAGGATACGGTGAGCTTCATGATTCCTCCCGGAGGGCCGGCGGCGCTTAGCCCGGTCTCCGGCCAATCCGGAGGAGGACATGGGGGTCCATGCCTTTGGTGCTGTGAAAGCAGAAGCGTATCGGGCCCGTTGGAAGAGCCTGATGATTCCATGAAGCTGCTGATTGGCAATTATAAGGATACAGACCGGACAAAAGAGCTGCGCCCCATGAGGCAAGGATGTATTGGAAGGAAATCTGAAAGAAAAGAAGTAAGGAAAAAGGGCAGTCAGTATTGACAGAGCCCTTTTCTTATGCTATAACTGTATCAAGATATTTAATACACTTATTACTTTTCAGACACCATGAGAGAGGAAGGAACATGATTTTGTTGGATTATCGAGATAAGCGCCCTATCTATGAACAAGTGGTGGAAAAGCTGGAACGCCTGATTGTAAGCGGCGGACTGGAGCCTCTGACCAAGATGCCCAGCGTGCGCAGTCTGGCCATGGAACTGTCCGTGAATCCCAATACCGTACAGCGTGCCTACGCTCAGCTGGAGCAGGACGGCTATCTCTACACGGTATCCGGTAGAGGCAGTTTTGTCACCGCGGAGAACGAGTGGCGGGAGAATAAGCAGGGCAAGGTGCTGCGGGAATGGAAAAATGTCACCATGCAGGCCAGGGAAGCCGGGCTTTCCCGGGAGCGGCTGGGAGAAGAACTGCAGCGGATTTATGAGGGAGAGGAAGGATAAGGAACAGGAATATATTTCCGGCTGAAAATAGTTGCGGCTGAAAATGTATTATGGATGGCGTTTCCGCAAGGCGATATGGAAAACGACTACTGAGCATTCTTAGAGGAAAAACAGTATCCTGTCATAATCTATGGAGGATAGATGGATGTATGCGGCTGGCAATCGGAAAAAAGGATATATGCAGCCGGCGGCCGGAAAACGGCCATATACGGCTGACAGTCGAATTTCGGCAGAGAAAGGGCGCCGGGGCAGAGACAGAATGAAGGCGGAGCGGAATAAGGGGCGGAAATGAAACAGGGCCAGGAGGATAAGTATGATCGAGATTCAGAATGTAAGCAAAAATTTCGGAGAAGTGAAGGCTGTGGACAGCATCACCGCCAGAATAGAGGAAGGGCATGTATTCGGGCTCATCGGAACCAACGGCGCCGGAAAATCCACATTGATGCGGCTGATGTGCGGCGTGATGAAGCCGGAAGCGGGGAAGATAACCGTGGACGGCGCTCCTGTGTACGATAATCCGGAGGCGAAATCTCGTATTTTTTATATTTCCGACGACCAGTATTTTTTCAAAAGCGGGACGCCGAAAGACATGCTCCATCTCTATCGGACTTATTATCCGGCGTTTGACGCGGAGAAGTGGAAGGAGCTGACGGGGAAATTCGGACTGGACATCAGCCGGAAGATCAATACCTTTTCCAAGGGAATGAAGAAACAACTCTCCGTCATCTGCGGAATCTGCGCGAACACGAAATATCTGTTCTGCGACGAGACCTTTGACGGGCTGGATCCGGTGATGCGCCAGGCGGTGAAGACGGTGTTTGTCAGGGAGATAGAAAGCCGGGGACTTACTCCGGTCATCGCTTCCCATAATCTGCGGGAACTGGAGGATATATGCGAGTATGTGGGACTGCTTCACAAGGGCGGAATCCTCTTTGAGAAGGATATCGATGAGATGAAGCTGAATATACAGAAAATCCAGTGTGTGATTAAGGATGAAACCATGCTGCGGCAGGTGAAAGAGGGGCTGGAGCTTCTGACCACGGAAAACAGGGGGATGCTGTACACCTTTACGGCAAGAGGTCTGCGGGAAGACGTGAAAACGTTTATGGAGCAGCTGAATCCCGTCTTTTATGAGCTGCTTCCCCTGTCCCTGGAGGAGATATTCATCAGCGAAACGGAGGTAAAGGGTTATGACGTCAAAGCACTTATTCTTTAAAGCCATGAAGGAGGACATCCGCCATAAGCTGTGGATGGTTGCCCTTTCCGTCCTGGGAAATTTTCTGGTTCTGACGGTGGGATGGATGATATGGAGAAGCAATTTGCTGAGCTTCTGGGGCGGGGCGGAAGGATTGATGCAGCGCGGCGATGCCAGGGTAATTGCACGGTTCCAGGAAGAGGCAGCCGGTTTTTTCGGGGCTTATCTGGTGGCTGGAGGAGGGATTATTGCCATAGCCGGAGCCATTGTGACAGGCCTGTTCAGCTTCCGCTATCTGTTTCATAAAAATATGGTGGATATCTGCCATAGTCTTCCCGTAAAACGGGATACACTGTATGGTGTAAAATATATTAACGGAATTTTGGTATGGTTCATTCCGTTTCTTATGAGCTCGGTACTGACGTTTTCCATGGCATGCAGTCTGCTGTGGCAGATAGAGGGAGAAAGATGGATTCCCAATATGGCGGCGAATATGGTTTTCAATCTGCTTATCCTGACAGTTGTCTATCTGCTGGTGTACCATGTGGTGCTGGCTGCGGTGATGCTCAGCGGGAATATATTGAATACCTTGGTTTCCATGATGATACTGGGATTTGGAGTGATAGGAATTTATGGACTGTGCATTGCCTGTTTTGATGGCTACATGGGAACCTTCCATATGCCGTTTGTGGAGCCGGAGACAGCGGCATACGGTTCACCGTTCTTTTCAGCGCCTTTTCTTCTCGTGCTCCGGATGGATGAGGAAAGCCTGTGGGAGATATGGAAGGCAGTTCTGGTCAATGCCGGAGTGATGGCTGCATTGGGAGCAGGCTCATGGTTTCTGTACCGGCACCGGGCTTCGGAAGCGGCGGAACAGGGAATCTGGAACAGGACGGTGGCCTTTATATTCCGGACGGTTCTGGGTGTGACGGCAGGCATATGCGGCTGGGGATTTTTTGTGATGCTGGTATCGGATTCCAGGGCGCTGGGCTGGGGGATATTTGGAGTGCTCCTTGCGGGGGTGTGCAGCTTTGGCGTGCTGGACATTATCTTTCAGATGGATTTCAAGGCTTTTTTTGCGCACAGGATTCAGATGGCGGGGACTGTGGCGGTTTCACTGCTGATCTGTTTTGCTTTTTTCTGGGACTGGTTTGGCTATGATACCCGCCTGCCGAAACCGGAAGAGATAGCGGAGATTTCCCTTTATGACAATAATCTGGCAAATTGCTATTATTACGGAATGTCGAGCGAAGAAATGTTTGAAGGCATGCACTATCAGGACAGGGAAACCATCTATGCTTTCCTGGAGCGGATGGTGGAGCATGAGCAGGAGGACGAGTATCAGGGAGAAGCCGAACGGGTAGGGGTGAAAGTTACCCTTGACAGCGGCAGAAGCTATTACCGCAATTACTGGATGCGGGAAGAGGACAGGGATGTGGCCTGGCCGCTCTTCACAAGCGAAGCATATTTGAAGAAATCTTGTCTGATAGACAGTGCGGTTCTGAACGGAGATACCGACTTCAGCCTTCGTATGGGGGGCGAGACGTGCTGCCAGGGGGCAGTTACGCCGGAAATCCGTTCCGCCGTGGAGGCATATAATCAGGAGGTTCTGGAGAATCCGGACAGGGCGCTGCTGAGGGAAGGCAGGCTGGCTGCGGAGATGATATTTCAGGTCTATTATACTGCACCCGACGGAAAATACAGAAGTACGGAAATCTCCATAGAGGTATATGATTCCATGGAGCGCACGCTGGCGGCTTTGCAGGCGGCAGGCTTTGCGGTGCCTGACGTGGAGGAACTGGGGATTCACAGCTTTGTATTGAAGCTGGACTGTAATGAAGATGCAACACCGGAAGAGCGTGTGGCGCGGGCAAGGGAGATTTACGGTGTTCCCGGGCAGACAGATGGAAATGAAGTCTCAGAAACGGAACCGGACAACACGGATGAAACTGACGATGCGGGGGCGCCTGAGGAAAACGGGCGTGACGGTGCGGAAGCGACAGAACCGGCAGAATCCGGGACAGAGGCTTCGGAAGCGACGGAACCGGCAGAATCCGGGACAGAGGCTTCGGAAATGACAGAGCCGGAAGGTCCGGAAGTGACAGAGCCAGTGGAAGCCATGCAGTCGGAGACGGGAGAGCGTGTGATACAGGACCTGCCAATGGCAGAGACATATTCTGAAGACAGACTTGTCAGCGAAAGTTCATTGCAGATAACTGACAGAGGTGAAATAGAAGAATTATTCGGCCTGTTAAACTTTTGCAGTACCCGTTCTTTCGACAGCGTATTTGCGGAGGACTACATTAATGTAATGAGCATCATGGAGGACGGCAGTGTCAGGGACTGGTACCTTCCCCAGGGAGCCCTGCCGGAAAAATATATACTCAGATTCGGGAGACAGTAGAAGAAAAATCATACTGAAAGCGACTGAGAAGACAGCCGAACGTCCGCTGCCGCCGGACGGAATTGGAAAACCGCCTGGGAACCATTCCGGTTCCAGACCGGGCGTGGTTTCTGTCCGTGATGATGAAGCCGTTTATAAAGAAGCGGATCGGCGGATTCAGGATATGATAAAGCGAAGCATAGAGTGAGATATCAGAAAAAGCAGTCACAACAAATAAGCCGCCTGTTTCGGACATAAGAGGCATGGCGGCTTGCTTACCTTTTTAAGTTCGTTCGGAAATCTATGATACCAAGCTTTTATTTTTCTCTGCGGGGCCTGAACGGGAGGATTCTTTTTTCCTGTTCTGACGCAGGAATATTTGTCCCTGCTCCAGGTAGAATTCCTGCTGCTCGTCTGTCAGAGAACGGAAGATATGGAGAAGGAGCTCTTCTCTGTGAGAGGTTTCCTTCCGGGCACCCTTTACATGGACAGAATGGTTCAGCAGATAGTCTGCAGTTACATGGAAGTAATCAGCAATCCGTATCAGGGTGCTGAAATCGGGCTCCCGGGTGCCCTGAATATAATTACCCAGGGCGGAGGGAGACAAATCCAGAGCTTCAGCCAGCTGTTTTTGTGTCATGCTGTGTAACTCCAGCAATTCTTTTATTGTATCGCCTGTTTTTATCATATACACTTTCCTTTGACAATGAGACTTTTTCATTATTAATAATAGAGGTAAAAACTAAATATTCAGGCATAAAACACAAAATGTGTTAACTGTACACGATATGGGTTGCGCAATATAAGAAAACGGAACAACAAAGGAATGAACGCAGTGATAAAAACAGGGAAAAGGGTCGGTATGCTTACGGTGGAGGAGCCTACAGAACAGCGTAAGGCGGGGTATATTGTCTGGCGCTGCCGCTGCGACTGTGGTGGGGAGATTCTTCTGGACACCCGCTGCCTTCAGAGAGAGACCGTCCGGAATTGCGGATGCAGAACCGTGGTAAAGCCCGGGCAGAGAGACATTTCCGGGATGCGTTTTGGCAAATTGACAGCAGTCAGTCCTACAGAAGAACGTGGCAGCAGAAGGGACACGGTATGGCTTTGTCATTGCGACTGCGGAGGTGAAGTAAAAGCGGCACTGGGGCAGTTGGTATCGGGTATGCGGAAAAGCTGCGGCTGTCTGAGCCGTCCGCCGGGAAAGGATTATGTCGGGAAACGTTTCGGGAGGCTGACAGTCACGGAGTATGCCGGAAAGCGCGGGGGAATGCATCGGTGGCGCTGCCGCTGTGACTGCGGAAATGAGACGGTGGCAGGCCAGACACTCCTGCAGGCAGGGAGAACGAAGAGCTGCGGCTGTCTGCAGGCAAGTATTTACAAGGATAATCTGAAACTGAAGGATGGAACTTCCGTGACCATATTGAAGTCAATTAAAAAAGGACGTCTGATAAAAACGAATACCAGCGGATATAACGGCGTCTATTTTGACAAAAAGCAGCAGCGATGGGTGGCCCAGATTACCTTTCAGGGAAAAACCAGATACCTGGGTTCCTATGAGCTGTTGGCGGATGCAGTGGAGGCCAGACGGCAGGGCGAGAAGGTTTATGATGAGTTTCTGGAACAATATGGGTTAAAAGTATGTGAATTATCTGAAAAAGGTGACGCCGGAGAAGAACCGGATATTGTTCAGGGCAGCGGGTGTATTTGAAGAGGAAAGGTAACAGGATGTGTAAAATAGCTGTAAGCAGAGATATTTGGAGATGGTGACTGAAAGGAAAAACGGCAGAGCCGGTGGAGGCTGAGACGGAAGGGACGGGAGTGTCAGGGATTGGTATCTTTCCAGGGAATCTGTGCCGAAAATATATACTCAGGCTCAGCAAAAGGTAGCGCAGCTCTGACGAGTAAAAAAATTTTACAAAAAAACCTCCCATTTTTCAGGGAAAT
>CAJUFB010000050.1 GCA_910585805.1 uncultured Acetatifactor sp. | reverse complement strand
AGAGTTTTGGCTCTATTTTATTTTGGGTTGCGGCCGGAGGTCCGCGCTATGAAGGAACATAAACTTCCCGTAGAAGAGAAATTCTGCCTTACACATAAAATCGGCATTTTTTCCTATACTAAGGAAATAACCAGATTTCTGGATTCTCTGGAGGAGCTGCCGGAGGCTTTCATCTGTGCAAGCGACTATATTGCGCATATATTGCAGCTTTATATTTCGGAGCATCAGGAGCGGATCCCCCAGGGAATTGTAGTGACGGGATATGACGGCCGGAATGAGTATGATGTGGTGAGGCTGATCACTACGGCGGATGTGAAGACGGAGTTTATCGGCAAGCGTCTGGCGGTGCAGATCATGTATCGCATGGAGCATGAAAACGCGCCTTATGAGAAGACTTATATAGAGCCGGCCATTATTTACCGGGATTCGGTGCTGTATGGATAAATCACATTGACACTTGTATTTTACAATGATAAAATGGGATTATAAAATGATGCCCGCTGAAGCGGGCAGGAGGTGTAAGAATGAAGATTTATGCAGCAAAAGACTATGATGACATGAGCCGTAAGGCGGGGAACCTGATTGCCGCCCAGATTACAATGAAACCGGATGCGGTGCTGGGGCTTGCCACAGGCTCTACTCCTGTAGGTGCTTACGGCCAGCTGATTGAAAAATGCAAAGCCGGGGACATAGACTTCTCCCGGATCCGCAGCGTGAATCTGGACGAGTACAAGGGACTGTCCGGTGAACATGATCAGAGTTACCGGTATTTCATGAATCATAATCTGTTCGATCATGTCAATATTGACAAGGCACGGACCAATGTGCCTAATGGCCTGGCGGAAGATCCGGAAGCGGAGTGCAGGCGTTATGATCAGGTGATCGCGGACATGGACGGAATTGATCTGCAGCTGCTGGGTATCGGCGGCAACGGACATATCGGTTTTAACGAGCCCTGCGAGGTATTTGAGAAGGGAACTCATGTGGTGACTCTCACAGAGGAGACCAGACAGAGCAATGCGAGATTTTTCGCATCTATCGATGAGGTGCCTACGCATGCGCTGACCATGGGCATCCAGAACATCATGTCGGCGAAGAAGGTTCTGCTGCTGGCTTCCGGTGAAGGAAAGGCAAAGGCTCTGTATGATTCCTGCTTCGGTCCTGTAACCCCTCATGTGCCTGCTTCCGTTTTGCAGCTTCACAATGACGTGGTGATCATTGCGGATGAGGCAGCCCTTACTTTGATTCGGGAGAATACCCATTGGGAGAGTATGGTATATGATAATTAAGAACGGCAAGGTCTATCAGGAAGACAAGACCTTCGTAAAAAAGGACTTATATATTGAGAACGGGAAGATTGTGGAAAGCGCTGACGAGGTGTCGGATAAGTCTGAAGTGGATGCCGAAGGCCTGCTGGTGCTGCCCGGGCTGGTTGACGTACACAGCCACGGCGCTGTGGGACATGATTTTTCCGACGGTGATATGGAGGGGCTGAAGGCGATACTGGCTTATGAGTATGCCCATGGAATTACCTCCTATTGCCCCACGTCCATGACCATTGAAAAAGAAGAACTGCGCAGGATTTTCCGGGAGATGGGGCACTTTGCCGGCAGCCGGGAGAATTCTGAAGTGCCCATGTCCCATGTGGCGGGCATTAATATGGAAGGCCCTTTTCTGGATGCATCCAGGAAGGGGGCGCACAGGGATGAGTGTATTATGGCTCCGGATGTGGCATTTTTCCGGGAATGCAATGAGGCATGCGGGAATTTGATTCGTCTGGTGACGTTGGCTCCCAATACGGAGGGCGCGATAGAGTTTACGAGGGAACTCCATGAGGAGGTGTCCATTTCTCTGGGGCACACCGGGGCGGATTACGATACGGCAAAGGCCGCGCTGGAGGCGGGAGCCAATCATGTGACGCATCTGTTCAATGCAATGATGCCTTTGGGGCACAGGTCTCCTGGGCTGATCGGAGCGGCTGCAGAGGACGAGAACTGCATGGCGGAAATCATCTGCGACGGCATTCATGTGCACGGAAGCATGATAAGGGCTGCTTTTAAACTGTTTCCGGGAAGAATCGTGCTGATCAGCGATTCCATGCGCGCTACCGGAATGGAGAACGGCACTTATGACCTGGGAGGGCAGCAGGTGACAGTAAACGGAAAGCTCGCCACATTGGCGGACGGCACCATTGCGGGCTCTGCCACGAATCTGTACGACTGCATGCGGACGGCGGTGTCCTTCGGGATTCCTGTGGAGGAGGCTATTGCTGCAGCTACCATGAATCCTGCCAGGAGCATTGGTGTGTATGATGAGCTGGGTTCCCTGACGCCGGGGAAGCGCGCGGATGTGCTTTTGGCGGATGATGAGCTGAATCTGGTGAGGGTGTTGTAGGATACGTTTCGTATTTTGGAAAAGATGCGGGGGTCTGTTTTCGCTGAAAGCGGTTTGCGGATCCCCTGCGTTCATAATGGCTTTGCCTTTGAAGGAAAGAAGGTACTGAGCGGGAGCTGTAGCTGAGGTACTGATTGGGCAGACACGAAACAGGAGCAGGAGGAAAAGATGGGTCAAGTAGAAAAGTATCAGGGTATCATCCCGGCATTTTATGCCTGTTATGACAAGGACGGAAAGGTCAGCGAGCAGCGTACCCGCGCTCTGGCAAGGCATTTTGTCAGGAAGGGTGTTAAGGGGCTGTATGTGTGCGGTTCTTCCGGTGAGTGCATCTATCTGAAGGTAAAGGAGCGGAAGAAGATTCTGGAGACGGTGATGGACGAAGTGGGCGGGGAACTGACCGTGATCGCCCATGTGGTCTGCAACAACACGGAGGACAGCCGGAAGCTTGCGGCGCATGCGGAGTCTTTGGGCGTGGATGCAATTGCCGCGATTCCGCCTATTTATTTTCACCTGCCCGATCATGCGGTGGCTCAGTACTGGAATGATATTTCCGCTGCAGCGCCCAATACGGATTTTATTATCTATAACATTCCCCAGCTGGCGGGAGCGAAGCTGACCGTGCCGCTGTATCTGAGGATGCTGGAGAACAATAAGGTAATCGGTGTCAAGAATTCTTCCGAATCGACGCAGGATATCCAGATGTTCAAGGATGCCGGCGGAGAAGGGCATGTGGTGATGAACGGTCCTGACGAGCAGCTGGTCAGCGGTCTTGCCATCGGTGCGGACGGCGGAATCGGCGGTACATACGGGGTAATGCCCGAACTCTACCTTGCGATATTTGATGCGGTGAAAAAGGGAGATATCTCCAGGGCGAGGGACATTCAGAACGATGCCTGCCGGATTATTTACGCTTTGTGCGGCTGCCGCGGCAATATGTACGCGGTGATCAAGAAGGTCATGGAGCTGCGGGACGGCTTATATCTGGGCGGTGTCAGGAAGCCGCTGACGGATATTACGGAAGATGATATGCCGAAGATTCTGGAGTGTGTGCAGATGATAGATGCAGCCGTCAGGAAGTGCTGATAAGAGAAAAGGCCCGGGCTGTCGGGAAGCGGCCGCATCTCCACAATATATGCTGTTGTACATTGAGAACAGACACCATATATTGTAAGGGGATGGGATTTCCCGACAGCGGCAGCTTTTTGGTGTAATTTTACTTTTTCATGGTTTCCTGATAACTGCTGGGTGTCATTCCGGTTTCTTTGAGAAAGGTTCTCCGAAATGTTTTGGAACTGGCATATCCCACCATTTGGCTGATCTGTTCCAACGTAAATTCTCCGGACTGCATCAGTATCCGGGCTTTTTTGATGCGCAGCCGGTTTAGATAATCCAGAATACTTTCATTGGTTTCTTCTCTGAAGATTCTGGATATATATTTGGGATTTCTTTCGATTCCTTCTGCAATTGTGCTGATGTTCAGATTGCTGTCTTCAAAATGCGCTTCCACATATTCTATCACAATCTGCACGATTCCCTTGCTGCCTGCCTCCTCCCGGGCACCCATGTCTGTAACACTGCTTTTTTTGAACAGTTCTATATTCTTAAGCCCGTCCATGACATCCTGATAGATGAAACGAAGATTTCCCGGTTCATCGATTACTCCGCTGAGCGCGCTGTATACAAATACGCCCAGTCGCTCCTGAATGAAGGAACTGAGATATTCTGCGGATTTCAGGAAATGCTTCTTCCATTCTTCCGTCTCATTCGGTATCAGAAACAGATAAAACAGATATTGTCCGTCCTCAATCCGGTAAAAATCCTGTCCGTTCATCAGCTCCGAGAAAATATTATCCACTGCGAACAGCATGACTTCATCCTGCAGGAACTGTTTCTCGTCCATCAAAGGCACAAGAAATCCAGTCAGTACCATCTTCTGCCCGGATTTCAGAGGGACCACATTCTCGGCAGCTTCAATGGACCTGCCTTTCATCATGGCCAGAAGATAGCTGCTCTGCAGACTCTCCTCCTGGGTGGCGATATGGCGGTGCATGCTGTTCTTCTCGCTTACCAGCCTGACATAGGCATCTTCTATAAGCTTGTATTCATTTCCCCAGGCCTTTTCCTCCCCCATGATTTTTTGTACAAGCCTTGCCACCGGTTTGAAATTCCTGTTCAAAACCACGGAAACACAAAAAAATCCTATCAGAAATGTGACTGCCACACTGATATAGAGCATATTCCGAACATGGCTCAGCTGATTCCAGAATTCGTTTTTAGGAATCAGCAGACAATACTCTATCCCCGGTATTTTGGATTTTCTGTAGATTTCCATGTATCTTTCTGACTCAGCCGGTTCGTCATTGCCCCAGTTGACGTTGAAGTCATCCGGAATCTCATCTACACCAGTGCTGGACAGAGCCAGTACATCTCCTTCTCCTATCCTGATCAGAAGTCTGGAGCCGTCAGACAGGGACCTGGTCAATTTCTCCAGGATAGAGACAGGTATGCTCACAAACAGATTGAAAGATTCATATTGAGAGTATTCTCTTACACTGTTGGCGTAAATCAGACATACCTCCGATGTATTGTAATAAAATTTGTCCTGAAAAAAGAAATTTCCCTGGTATTCATCGGATAATATTTTCAGCCAGTCATCATAGGACATCATATCAGGAAATAGCATACGCATTCCCTGATATCGGTGTTTGCTGTCGTTTGTCCCCTGCCCGTCGATCACGTGGTCCAGTTCTTTGAGATAGACCAGACCGGATATGTCGGAGTCATAGTTTCTGATGGTGTACATCAATTCCGTTACATCATAGTAAAATTGTGCATTTTTTTCTCTGCTGCTGATTACGTTTATAAATGTCTTGTTCTGCAGCAAATAAGAGTAGAGAGAAATCTCCTGGTTCAGATATTTGTCAATCTCATCGCCCAGGTTGGTTAATACGAGATTATTTGCTTCGAAAATTTCGTCCTGTATGATCTCTTTGTTCCAGGTATAATTGACAAATATGGTAACAATGGGAATCATTAATATAAAAACATAGGAGCAGAGCCACCCTGTTAAAACGCTTCTTTTTTTCATCGTATATTCCTGTTTTACATTTGACGAACAACTTCTGTTAATACTTCTGAGTATATTTTACCTGCATATAATTCAAAAGTCTATTCCTGAATTTACTGTTTGAGAACAGATTGAAAAATTTCTGTCATCAGTATCAGCCCTTGATGGCTCCAACCATAACCCCTTTTACAAAATATTTCTGTAAAAACGGGTACAATACTAAAATCGGCGTGGCTGTTACTACGATCAGGGCATATTTGATCAAATCTGCCAGCTGAGCGATTTCATCCGCCCCGCCTCCCGCTGTCATGGCACTGTTGCTGGCCAGATTCAGAATGTTTCGTACCACCAGCTGCAGGGGAAATTTATCACTGTTCCTCAGATAAATGGATGCATTGAACCATGAGTTCCAATGGGATACGCCATAGTATAATACCATGACGGCAATGGTAGCTTTGCTCAAAGGTACAATTACCCTCATTAAAATCTGCCCGTAACTGGCACCATCTAATCTGGCAGATTCTATCAGACTGTCCGGTATGGAAGAAAAAGAGCTTTTCATGATCACCAGATTGGTGGTGCTGATAGCTCCGGGCAGAATCAGAGCCCACAGGCTGTCCATAAGCCCCAGTGACTTGACATTCAGGTAAGAAGGGATCATTCCGCCTGAAAAATACATGGTAAAAATAATCATAAAGGTAATGGCATTTTTCAGCATGGGCCCCTTTATGGTCAGGAAAAAAGCGCCCAGTGAGGTCAGTGTCAGATTTACCACAAGTCCTGCTGCCAATACAAACAAAGTATTCAGAAATCCGGAAGCAATCAGGGGATTTTTAAATACGGTTTCGTATGCGCTCAGAGTGTAGGGCTTAAGGGGAAGCCATAACATCCCTACATGCCGGGACAGAGCTCCGGCATCGCTGAAGGACGCCACCACTATATAATAAACAGGATATGCTGTTATCAGGATAATAAACAGCATTATGATTGTATTAAAAATAGAAAAAATACGGTAAGGAGTAATCTTTCCCTCTCCTGCGGAATTGTGTTTTCTTTTTTCTACCATAGACTTACCTCCCCGAACTTTCTGCTGATTCTGTTGAATACGATGACCACGATGAAATTGATCACAGAATTAAAAATTCCTACGGCCGCACTGTAGCTCCACTGGAAATCCAGAAGTCCTTTTCGATATACAAAGGTAGATATGACATCCGCAGTTTCGTAGATGCCGTCATTGTATAACAGAATAATCTTCTCGAAGCCCACATTCATTACATTTCCCATTCGCATCAGCAGCATGATGATGATGGTTCCCGAGATACCGGGCAGTGTCACATGCAGTGTCTGCTTCCATCTGCCTGCGCCGTCAATCCTGGCGGCTTCATACAGATCCTGGTCAATTCCGGAGAGAGCCGCCAGGTAAATGATGGCACCCCAGCCTATCTCCTGCCAGATGCCGGACAATACATAAACAGGCACAAAATACTGCGGTTTTGTCAGCAGAGAGACCTCGGGGCCGCCCACCAGGGACAGCAGATATGTGACAAAACCTTTGTCGGAAGTGAACATTTTGATCATGCTGCACACCACAACCAAAGAAATAAAATGGGGCATGTAGGAAATCGTCTGGGTGACACGCTTAAATTTCTCGTTTCTGATCTCATTCAGCAGCAGAGCCAGAATAACAGGCGCAGGAAATCCAAACAGAATAGAGGTGAGACTGACAACTAAAGTGTTTTTTAATATCCGCGTAAAATAATAGGATTGAAAAAAGTCTATAAAATGCTGGAAGCCATGGCCGGAAGTCCAGTCGCTGCCCCAGATGCCTGCTGCAGGTGAAAAATCTTTAAATGCGATCAAAATCCCATACATGGGCTTGTAGCAGAACAGCAGATAAAAGATGATTACCGGTATTACAAGTATGTAGGCGTCGGAATATTTTCTGAGGTCATTGCCCAGAAGACGCAGACTGAATTTTTTCTTTTTCTCCATTCTTGTATTCTCCTCCTTTTTTTCTGTCATATCCTCTCGGAATCTACAAATCGCTTATCAGGTGGTTTTTCGGAATCCGATTTTGTTCAGACAAAATATCGATTATTTCGATTTTACGTTTTTAAATATTCGTTGTATAGTGTAGACGTCTGAAAAAGAAGAAGGAAGAAGCCGCCTGGGACGGCTAACTTCCTTTCTCCTGACCTGTTTTTGTTATCTTGAGTTGAACTCATCCAGGGCTTCCTGCTGCAGTTCAATTACCCTGTCCACATTCATGGATTCCAGAGTAGCAAGATATCCGCTTTCAAAGGTGTCCAGGGACTCCAGGCCGGTGACATACCGCACGAACATTTCCGAAACATAAGTACTGATGTCTCCATTCAGCTTGGAATATTCAGAGGTATTTTCTTCCGATACTGTCACAGGGGGCATTTGATATTTGGACGCATCGGAGGTGGACCAGCTTGTTAATGCCGCCTGCTGCTGGGGCAGGTCGGAGTACTGCAGCTGATATCCTTTTTCTCTGATAAAAGGTCCCCCGTTCCATGCTCTGATATACTGAGCCATGGCTAACTGTTTGGTCAGTCCGTCAGGATTGTGCATAAGCAGATCCGTATAAGTGGGTATATCGTTTTCCATGGTGTAGCTCACACCCTCTATTCCGTAATTAAACAGCATATGCCCTGCTTCCGTATAGCCGTAATTTAAGAACTTTACAGCGGCTTCCTTATTGGTGCAGTTAGGGGTGATGATCACATAGGTATTCTGTATGGGCCAGTTATAGTGAGTGCTCATGGGAATATCGCCTGCTGTTTTGACCAGGGGGCCGAAACCGCTTAAGTCAAAGTCGGGCTCATCCGCGGCCATTGTCTCCAGCATGGTGCCGATATAAGAGCCTGTATTGCCGATGGCAACACCCGTATCGCCATTCATGATATTAGCCTTTACCGTATTGTCATCCACAGACTGGAAATTAGGGTCCAGAAGCCCTTCCTCGTATAACTTATGCAGATATTCCAATACATCCTTGTACTCCTGTTCCGCGTAGCCGTAATGTACTTTGCCGTCTACCTGATAGAAGCCTCCCCGTGCAAGTCCGAAGGGAGAGGTGAAAAGCCCGTATTGAACCGCAATATCCTTCAGCCACCACAGCGTAGTGGACAGAGGAGCAGAAGCCCCCTTCTCTTCCTTAAAAGCTTTCAAAGCTTCGTACAAATCATCTGCTGTCTGAGGAACCGCAAGCCCCAGATCATCCAGCCAGTCCTGGCGGATGATTAATCCTGCGGAAGTGAGCAGATAATCATCTCCGTCTATCTGAGGAAAACCTATTATTTTACCGTCAGAAGTTCTGCAGGATTTCGCATACAGTTCATTGCTGTCCAACACTGCCTGAAAATCCGGTGCAAACTCCATATAATCATTCAGAGGTTCAATTATTTTATCTTTGATGGCTTTTTCTGCTCCGCCGCTATAGCTTGAGACCATCCAGATCATATCAGGAAGGTCGCCGCCGGCATAGAGCAGATTCAGCGCATTGCCGTCAGCCAGCTGCATAATCTCCAGTTCTACTCCAGTGGCTTCCTGCCATGCCTGGCCGAAAGGGGTTTCCGCCAGATTTTTGGCATTGGCTGTTACGGCCGCCTCATCTACCATGGCCAGAACCAGATGCACCTTTTCTTCTAATGGATAGGTGATTCCGCCGGCCTGTTCTTCTGAAGATGAACTTTCTGATTCTTCTGTTCCGGCATCCTCTGATCCCTGCTCCTGTTCTTCGGGGGAAGATTCTGTACTGGAACTTTCGGTGGAACCGCCTGCGCTGTCAGAACTGTCCGTTATGCTGCTGTCTCCTTCATTACCGCAGCCGCACATTGATATGGTCATTGCGGCGGCCATGATGCATGCTGCTGTTTTCTTCCACATGTTACTCTGTCTCATCCTTTTTCCTCTCTTTCTGTTCTGGATACATTATCCGGTGCCGTCTGGAAACATTTTCAATATAAAGATTCTGTCCGGAAAATACAAGGGACAAAAGGTTACCTGTAAAGGACAAAAGCACACCTGCTCTTTTGTCCGCAGCAGGTGACAAATATGATTCTTGACGGATACTGCAGGCGGATATAAAATGGCAGACAAGTTCTTTACCGTAAATCTGTATGGAGGAGGAATTATTATAATGAAGTATACCCCTGAAACAGAGATTTTTCACAATTTGAGGATTATAAACGCAGGAGCCCCTGTTTCACAATTCGAAGGAGTCAATGGCGTTTACAGTCCCTTCGGTTTCTTTACCGACTGCTACGGACGCGGCTATACCGGGCAGCAGCTACGCACGGAACTGGATCGGCTGCAGAAAATGGGCGTGACAATGGTGCGCAGTTATTACAGCCCCGCCCTTACCTGGAATCAAAAAACCGGACGGCACGATTATGAAGGGGAACGTATGCAGGAGTTTTTTCGGTTTTGTCTTGCTTTGCAGGAGCGGGGAATTGAAATCGGCCTTTTTGCCGGCTGGGATTTGCGGATTCTCATAAATGCGCCCGAAGATCCGGAGGAGGTTCCGAACCGCAGTGCACTGACAATTGGATACGGAATTGCGGTTCCGGGGGATATGGAAGCCTCCTGTAAAAATTACAGTGATTTTATCAAAAATTCCGTTCTGGCTTTTGAACGTCACGGCATTCGGAATATAAAATGTATGTTTGCCTTTACGGAATGCAATAATATGCTGATACATCACAGCAGTGAAGGCAGTTTCTGGGAGAGAAGAAATTATAAGAAACTGATACCCATTTACCATGCCGGTATTGAAGCGCTGGATGCGGGGCTGCGCGCTTCGGGACTGCGGGAACGCTACCGGATTGTTGCTCCATGTGATAATTGGCGGAACGATATGGGGTATGAGCCGTATTCCATTCTGGTACGCCACACGCTGGCGGAACTGGGGGATCAGGTGGATATCATCGGAACCCATAATGGCTATGACCGCAGTGAGCATTACACGGATGACTGGTATTATATCATTCCGCAGAAAAAACTTCAGGCCTGCTGCAATGAAATCAGGACGGCAGGGAAAGCATGCTGGCTGGACGAATATAATGTGGCCGTTGAAGCATGGGAATTGGAACCGTTTATAAAGGCTCAGGCGGATCCCTGGAAGGGTACTGCTTTGGGGGCAATGACTGCTTCTGTTTTGGATATGGGAGTGTCTTCTGTTTTTTTATGGGCTTTGTGTGATCAGCTTTTTACCGACAGCATGCTCAATAACGGCGAATTCAAAGACGGCCTGCAGACAGCCGGATATCTGCGCTCCATGCTCGAAACGGATATTCCGCTTCCTGCATGGTACGCCTGCAGCCTGATTACACGGTATTTTGGCCGCGGAGGGGTTTATAAATGTATCCAAAGCAGTTCTTTGTATTCAGGCTGTTTGAAGAGGGAGGACGGTGAATGGAGCATTATTGTGGTCAATTATAATCGCTGCAGTGCTGCTTTTCAGATGACCATGGATGCCTCTCTGGGCGGGAAAACCCTTTATCGGCATTTATATGATCCCGGTCAGGTGGAACCGACTGCCGCCGCCGGGTTGATCGGTATTTCAGACGAACTGGAAAATGTGTCAACCGAATTTGCAGATACGATTCCCGCAGGAGCGGTGGCTGTCTATACAACCCGTACAGATTAAGGACTAAAAGAGTTTCCGTTATTTTTCGACAATTCCAAAGCAGAAAAGAGGGTGTATTCATGTCAGAATGTTATTCGTCCGCATACATATGTCCGGGAGCCGAACTGGGAAAGGTAAATCCCCTGCCTGACATAAAAAATATCAGTTATATTCATGCCGGAATCGAAATGACACAGGCGGTTCCGGAAGATTGCAGACAGTATATCAATCAGGGGATGATTTCTACCCTGCTGCCTTATCAGCAGCAGGACGGTTACAACCGCAGCAGGCAGCATAAGGTGTTTCATTCCGTTGTGCTTGAGAATGGGTTTCTGAAAGCGGTTTTTCTGCCTGAACTTGGGGGCAGACTATGGTCGCTTTATGATAAAACAGCCCGAAGAGAACTGCTGTACTGCAATCCGGTGTTTCAGCCGGCAAACCTGGCGCTCAGGAACGCGTGGTTCAGCGGAGGTGTGGAGTTCAATATTTCTGTTAAGGGACATAATCCACTGACCTGCGAACCGCTTTTTGCTCAGAAAATCAGATTGCCTGACGGCAGCGAAGGGCTGCGCATGTACGAATATGAGCGTATCCGGGGCGTGCTTTACAGTATAGATGCCTGGATTCCCGAAAAATCAAGATTTTTATACATTCGTCCCAAAATAGAAAACCGCACAGGAAGAGATATCTGGATGTATTGGTGGTCTAATATTGCCGTTCCCTGTCACCGCCATACCAGAGTTCTGGTGCCTGCACAGAACACGTTTATCAATTATTTCGGAAATGACCACTATGTTCTGGACTATGCAGGGCATCCGGATGCACTGGGTACGGATATCAGTTATCCGGAAAATATCCCACGCTCGCTGGACTTCTTTTATCACATTCCGGATGAGGCGCAGAAATGGATTGCGGCCGTAGACGAATCCGGTTACGGACTGCTGCAATGCTCTACACCGGAGTTAAAAGGGCGAAAACTGTTCGTCTGGGGGCAGGGAGAAGGCGGAAAGAACTGGAATCGGTATCTTTCCGACGGCAGCAACAGCGGATATATCGAAATACAGGCCGGAATGGTCCGCACACAGTTGGAACATATTCCCATGCCGTCAGGTGCAACGTGGTCTTTTCTGGAAAGTTATGGTGCAATTGACTGCGGCGTGGAAGCACATGGCGAATGGCCTGCGGCACAGGCAGCGGCAGAGAGGCAGATTACGGACAGCTTCGGTTCCCTTTCCGATACGTTAAATAAGGCAAAGCAGCAGAAAGCGACAGCCGGTGAAATGCTGTCCTTCGGTTCCGGATGGGGCGTACTGGAGGAATACCGCCGAAAGGAACTGGGACTTCCAGGTCTTTCGGATGAAATCCGGCTGCCCCTGGGTGCTTTGGGAGAGGCCCAGAAGCAGTGGCTGGTTTTGCTGTATGAAGGATATCTTCCGGAGAGAAATGCGGATGAGGAGCCAATGGGCTATGTGACGGAAGCGTTTTGGCGCCGGCGGTTGGAAAATTCCGTAAAGCAGCCCCAAAACAGAAACTGGTATGCGCTGATGCATTTGGGCGTAATGGAATATGCTGCCGGAAATCCTGAAAAGGCATTGGAATATTTTATGGAATCCGGGTCAGTCCTGCCTAACGCATGGTCTTTCAGAAATATTGCCATGATTTACCGCAACGAACTGAATGATTTCGAAAAAGCCTATGAATATATGCAAAAGGCTTTCGGGCTGAACAAAACCTGCCGGGGTATATTGGTGGATACTGCCGTTACCTGTCTTGCCGCCCGAAAAAACAGGGAGTGGCTTGCAGACTATGAGCAGATCGGCAGTTTTCAATCAGATGGACGTTTAAAGTTTTACTGCGCAGAAGCGCTGATGGCGCTGGGAGATTATGAAGAGGCGGCAGAATATTTAAATCAGGAACTTGTGATGCCCGACATCAAAGAAGGGGATACGGCAATATCGGATACATGGTTTCGGCTGTACGGAAAACTGATTTCTGACCGTACCGGTATTACGGATTCCGCTCAGCTGCACCAGCTGGTGGAGGAACAATATCCCCTGGGCCAGTTAGATTTCAGGACATGTTAGTTGTGCGTCGAAGTGACTGTACCTTTCAGAGCCGTCGCGCAGCGACTTTACCCTTTAGAGCTGTCGCGCAGCGACTAAATTAGGAGAGATGATTATGGATAATATACCTGTTACACCCTGGCCCCCGGTTAAGGTCAGAAAGGAAGGAAATGGTTACAGCATTCTGTCATGGGACAGGATTTACAGCTTGAGAGACAGCGTATTGTTTACATCTGTCGTCAGTCATGGAAATGAAATACTCAGTGCGCCCATGCATCTGACAGGTTCGGAAAACGGCATGGAAATAGAATGGCGTGAACAAAACGCCTTTATTATGGAAGAAACGGCTCAAAAAGTGACAATATGCGCCTCACAGGAAAGTTCGGCCTTTATTGTGAATACCTGCCTGGAGACAGAGTATGACGGCTATTGCGCCATTGATATCAAAATTATGCCCCGTGGCAAGACAGTAGCTGAAGTTTTTGGGGTCAGCCAGCCCAAGCCCAACGGATATTCCCTGGACAGGTTATGGCTGGAAATTCCGATGAAAAAGGAGTTTGCGTCCCTGTATCATTATTATCCCTCAAGTCCCACGCCCACTTGTGCAGATGGCCGGTCAGTACCCTTTTCCAGTGTCTGTATGAGCGGATGCATTCCCGGTTCGCTGACAATGCCGTTTAAGCCGCTTCTCTGGATTGGCACGGAGGATCAGGGGCTGGTCTGGTGCGCGGACAGTGACCGGAACTGGGAGCCCGCCCACCCGGATAAGGCATTGGAATTGATTGACGGTCCCGATGTGCTGACACTGAGGATTCATTTGATCGACAATACGGTAAAGGCCTGGAATTATACCGGAGAGGAAGGTTTGCCGAAGAATTATGTGTATCCGCCGCTATCCTTTCAGATGGGCATTCAGGCCACTCCGGTAAAACCTTTTCCGAAAAATCCTTACAAAGAACATATCTGTCATATTGACTGCTTTAAAAAAGTGGAAGAGGAATATGACGATTATCTGAGCAGGCCGGTGATACCGGACAGTGACGAGAGTGGATATGACCGTTTAAAAAGGCTGGGCGTTACTACGCTTCTGATACATGAAAAGTGGAACAAAATTCAGAATTACTGGAAATTGTCTGAAACTACACGGAATTTAGTGAAAAATATTGTTCGGGAATGTCATCAGCGGGATATTAAGGTGATTCCTTATTTTGGGTATGAGGTCTCTACGCTGAACCCGAGATACAGCGAGTACGCCTCCTCCAGAAGGCTTAATCCGAATCATATCTATGCAGGCGGATGGTACAGGAAGCCTGGCCAGCGTGCTTATACCGTCTGTTTTCACAGTACTTATGCGAAAGATATGGCAGAGGGGATAAAAAGGCTGGTAGAAGAATACGGTTTTGACGGCGTTTACCTGGACTCCACGCTGCAGCCGGATGCCTGTATCAACGGGGAGCATGGGTGTGGATTTTACAATGTTGACGGACAGCTGCACCCCTCTTATCCGATAACTGTATTGCGGGAATTTACAAGGAATCTTTATGAATTTTTTGAAGCGCGGGGCGGGATAGTAAATACACATCTGAGCAATTGCTGCAATATTCCGGCTTTGTCATTTGCGCATCTGAATTGGGACGGAGAACATTCCCAGACTTATATTAACGCGGAAGGGCTGGAAAGTGTGCCGATGGACTATATGAGAGCCGAGTATTCTGCACGTAATTTTGGAATACCTTATGAATTGCTGGCCTATACGTTTGAAAACTGGTCCTTTCAGGATTCATTGTCAATCGGTATGGTTCACGGAATTCTGTCCCGGCCAAACGATATGGGATATCCGTTGGAACTAATGTCGCTGATATGGAAGACCGTGGATCGTTATGATTTTGAACAGGCGGAATGGAAGCCTTACTGGAATAATCATGTCTTTCCGCCAGAATCCAGGGTCAGGCTCAGTTATTATGAAACCGGCGAAGAGGGGCGTAAAAGGTACCTGGTATTTATTGCAAATCCCACAGATGATGCAATAACGGATATTACATTGAAACTCTCGGATTACCCGGTTCTGATTTTCAGTGCCCTTCAACAATGCAATGTGGAAGCTGTCCTGCGTTTTGGACCGCGTGAAAGCGACGTTCTTCTGGTGGAGGAAACCGGGCAGCAGGGGTGACAGGCGGAATGGATTATGCCGCAAAGAATATGGCTTTTATCGGAAGCAAAAGGGATTGCTTCCGTTAAGCCTGACTTCTGATTTCCGGCGCGGTGAAAAAGGGCCATTTTTGACAGATTGCTTTACCTGACTATGCCATATACAGGCAAATGAGGCTGTCCATCATGGAAATTAAGTTTCTCAATTTTCTTCGGCTTTTGGCCCAGTCAGGGAATCTACTATCATTTTCTGGACTTTCGGCGGATATTTGATCAGTTTATAGGAAAGTCCTGCAGCCGTTGTCTTTTCTTCAAGGATGATTCCGTAATCTGTTCCTTTTTGGGTGGGCATCTTGGTAAATACGCCATTGGTATTATTTTCATAAGTCAGTTCCTGGGATACAAGATAGTCCCATATAACGCCTATGGAAATTTTTTTAACGCCCTCTGTTGTGCATATGCGGTTCAGCTCGTTTTTTATGTCACTGATGTAATACAAATCCTGGTATACAAATTGCCCGGCGTCATTCTCTGAAAGATAGAAGTCAGCCTTTTTTCCGTTATTTGATTTAGTGATTTTGGCGCTTGTTGTTTTTGGTCTATCTGTGCCAGCGTTTGTACTGCCGTTTGCGTCGTCTGCCATTGTCTGTATGCTGATAACCGCGTTGGGGTGGGCTTCCGTAAAGGATGCTATGGCATCCAGGAATCTCTGGCCGTATTTTTCAAGCTTATTTTCGCCTACACCGGAGACGCCCAGAAGTTCTTCCGGTGTTTTAGGCAGGCTGACGCACATGTCGATCAGCGTCTTGTCGTTAAATACAATATAGGGCGGAAGGGATTCCTCCCTTGCGATTTCCAGGCGGAGCCTGCGCAGTTCCTCGAACAGGTCATAGCCTGCGGAAGTGAGGGAATCGGTGCTTTTCTTTCGCGCAGGTTTTTCTTTATTGTAATTTGTCCGTTCAGGTTCCTTTTCCTCATAAAAGCGCATCATGACGCGGGTAGTTTCGTCTTTTAAAGGCGCGATATTGCCCATTTTCAGCACACTGTACCGGTCCTCTGTCTGATAGAGGTAGCCTTCTTCGATCAGTTGGCTGATAAGATTTCGTATCAGTGCTTCATTGCGCCCTTTTAATGCACCGTAAGACCTGTAATTTACCGTGCCAAGTTCCCGCAGTCTTGCCCGGTCAGCGCCTGCCAGAGTTCCGGTGACAATGGTCAGGCCGTAGCGTCCCTTTGTCTCGGCCACGCAGTTAATGACCTGTTTTGCGTCGGCAGTCATATCCATTTCCTGATAGTCTCTGTGACAGTTGCCGCAGTTGTTGCAGGGAAGACTGGTTTTTTCACCGAAATAATTCAGGATAGTATTTCTAAGACAGCCTGTAGTCCGGCAGTATCCCTCCATCACCTGCAGACGGCGCAGGTCACGTTGTTTTATCAGTTCCATGTCTTCGTATTCCAGTCCGGAGAAGTCTTTTTTCTCCAGAAGATATTTATTGATCATAATATCCTGCGCAGAGAAAAGCAGAATGCACCGGGACGGTTCGCCGTCACGCCCGGCACGTCCGGCTTCCTGGTAGTAGTTTTCCATGCTCTGGGGCATATTATAGTGGATCACATATCGCACATTGGATTTGTCTATGCCCATGCCGAAAGCGTTGGTTGCAACGATGACGGGAGCGCGGTCATAGATGAAATCTTCCTGATTTTTCTTTCTTGTGGCATTATCAATGCCGGCATGGTATCTGGTGACGGGGACACCTCTTTTCAGCAGGGTCTCATAGAGCTTGTCCACATTTTTTCTGGTGGCACAGTAAATGATCCCGCTTTCCTTTGGGTGCTTCTCTATGTAGTCAATTACAAAATTGTCTTTGTTTCGTACATTTTCCACACTGTAGTACAGATTTTCTCTGTCAAAGCCTGTTACTGTCACAGTGGGGTTCACAAGATTCAGGATGCATAGAATGTCTTCTTTTACCTCCTCCGTGGCGGTTGCGGTAAAGGCGCTGACGACAGGGCGCTCCGGAAGATTTTTGATAAAGTCTACGATCTTCAGGTAGCTTGGGCGGAAATCCTGCCCCCATTGGGAGATGCAGTGGGCTTCATCCACCGTCACCATGGAGATATCCGCCCGGCCGGCAAAATCCGTAAAACCGTAAGTTTCCAATCGTTCGGGCGCTACATAGATAATCTTGTAGATGCCCTGCGCTGCCCGGCTTAATGCTGTGCCAATCTGCGTCTCCGTGAGGGAAGAGTTGATAAATGCGGCGTGGATGCCGGCCTCGTTCAGGGCTTTTACCTGGTCCTGCATAAGGGAGATAAGCGGGGATATGACCAGGGTAATACCTGGCAGCATCAGAGCAGGAACCTGATAGCAGATGGACTTGCCTGCGCCTGTGGGCATGATGGCCAGTGCGTCCTGCCCCGCCAGTATGGATGTAATGATGTTCTCCTGTCCCTCCCGGAAGGAGTCGTATCCGAAGTATGATTTTAGGGTTTCCTTTGCGGTCACTTGCTGTTGTTTCCTCCTGATATGGTTTCGTCTCTGCGCTACAGCGCCGACGTTTACTCTTTACCAAACCTGTTGGGATGCTGTCTGATAAAGGCAGCTGCATCCCGTTCCTGTTTGCCGTTTTCCTGTCTGGTTTTTATACTCACGAGCGATGAAATTTGCCACAATGTCCCCGGCATCTTTCGCTCGTGAGTCGGGACGCCTGGCAAGTTTCAATGATCGTCAGTATAAAATAAGAAGTCTCCCTTTTGCCGGCAGGCAGATGGGAAACAGTCTGTTGCTTCTTTGCGTCTGCCTGCTCTCTTTCATGGTTAACGGATACTTTCAGGCAAACGCCCAGATCCGGACTTCTTTCAGAAGCCGGTTATAATATGGGGAAATCTGTATATACAGCCTTTCTCCATTATGAAAAATAGATTTTTCAAAGTATTTTTATCATAGCATGGATCAATATGTTTTTCAATATGTTTTGAAAATTTTCAGAAGAAGTTGGGAGACTGGAAAACAGGCACTGCCGTTCCACCAACAGAACCTTTCTCTGAAGGCATCCGGAATGAGACAATTGCTGAATATGTTGGTGGAAGAGGATAAGGTGGAGGTGTCAGGTAAAAACAGGAACAGACGTTACAGGAAGAAATAATCGGGTGAACACGGGGGCAACGGCCAGCTGAACGGCAGGCGTTCCGCAGAAGTCCCTGCACTGTACTTCAACAGAAGGGGCTGCCGGGAAATGGCATTCGCTCACAATATATATTGTGGGAATGCAAATTTACACTTGACATATAAATCTTACTGATGTAATATTTAGAGGTACTAAGGGATGATTTAAATATTTTTTATTAAGATTAACCCATCAAACTATGGAAAGAACCAACAGAAGATTGGTAAGTGTGGACAAGGAGTGTATATGAAAACATCTGTTTCTGTAAAATTGATTAGCTTTGAAATACTATGCATGGCTCTTTTGACTGCCTGCCCCGGCAAGGACGGCATGGAAAAAGTGCAGCAGGAAGCAACAGTAGAGCAGGAAATCTCCGGATATGAAAAAGACAGCGCGTTAGAGGAGCTGGAAGTTTCTATCTACGAAAACAGTGAACAGAACAATGCATCAGAGGAGCAAAAAGTTGCCGAAGATCAGAAAAACGATCAGCCTGAAAAAGATGCGGAACAAGCCCTTTCGGAGGGAACAGTAAGGGAACCGGAAATATCGGAGCCTGTAATAATAGAATCCGACTGGGCAGCATATTTTGACGGGTTTCAGGGGGCGGCTGTTATATACGATGCCGCTGATATGCGGTTTAACGTGTATAACAGGACGCTTGCCGAAATAAGGCGCTCTCCGTGTTCGACATTTAAAATAATTTCGTCCCTTATTGCGTTAAAAAACGGTGTCATAGACCCTCATAATTCTACGCATAAATGGAGCGGCGAAATATTTTGGAATGAAAAATGGAACAAGGATATTGACTTCAGCAATGCTTTCCGTGAATCATGCGTCTGGTACTTCAGGGAAGTCATAGATGAAATCGGCCAGGAGACTATGCAGCAGGAACTGGACGCGCTTGGGTACGGGAATTGTGACATTTCCGACTGGGAGGGAAAGCAGAACACGAATAACAATAACCGCGCCCTGACAGGTTTCTGGCTTGAGTCGTCGCTGGCTATTTCCCCAAAGGAACAGACCGAAGTGATGGAGCGGATTTTCGGAGAAGCCTCTGTGTATCCGGAAGCGGTGCGGAATACATTAAAGGAAGTCATGTCAGTGGATAACGGGGAGGAAGCAGGTATTTCTGTCTACGGAAAGACCGGAATGGGGCAAGCGGAAGGAATTACCGTAGATGCGTGGTTTGCCGGATTTGCCGAAAATGCAGGGAGAAATATTTATTTCTGTGTATATCTCGGAAGGACGGACGATAAGAACGTAACCAGTACTGCGGCAAAGGAAATTGCCCTTCAGTTGATTTCCGATTATTGCGGCGGCGCGGAAAATTAAGTGCACAAAAAGGTTTCTAAGCGGCCAGACGGAAATTTGGCCGCGAAAAACCGGGAGGGGCAAAATAAGGTGCGTATGTGCGCTTAGATGCCGTATTTTCGGTAGAGTTCATGACGTCTTTCACGGCTGGAGGATACGGCTTCCACTTCTTTGTATTTATTCTCTTTTATAAGGATCTGGATCAGATTGGCAAGACGGTTTTCGCCTGTTACAGCGCCGCGGGCCTCGCCGATTGCGATGCCTCTGCTCTCGCCGATTGCGATGCCTCTGCTCTCGCCGATTGCGATGCCTCTGCTCTCGCCGATTGCGATGCCTCTGTCCTCTCCGATTTTAATGCCTCTTTCCTCCCCGCGGGCCTCTAACATATCAATATATTCACACATAATGATCTCCTTTCCTTCCTTTTGTTTTTCCAATAATTCTGCTGTCAGGTCCGTGAACCGTGAATCTCCGGTGAGCGCTGCCATCATCTCACAGAGCGCTTCCACGTGAACAATCCGTTGCTCCTGGCGTCTTTCAAAGCCACCCTCGTTCAGAAAATCCACGACAAAACCCATGTCACTTGTAAAACGCTTTCGAACTTCTTCCGGGAGGTTATTCATATGATAGACCTCCAGTTTCACATCGTCTACCCTGGCGAGTTCCTCTTGAGACACGCCGTCTTTGCGCAGCAGTTCATGCAGGCTCAAGGGAATTCTGGATTCTTTATGTGTCCAGTCAATCACCATGCCAATCACGGGATAAACCGGTTTTCCGGACGAAAGCTGTACCCGGTAGGCCCCTCCCTGATAAGAAGCCTTCCGCAGTACCTGGTGTCTTTCCAGATCGGTTTCGTTTCCAATGAGATATTGTGCGCATATCTCGCCTTTTTTCATCAAATAGGAACTTACATCGCTGAACTGGCCGCGCATGCCCTCCTGTCCCGGGTAAAAGCTCTCCGTAGGGGCAGGAACCAGGTCTTCCGCCCGCAACAGCTGCTTTCCCCCATAAGCCAGTGCATTTTCACAATCTGCAAACACGTCGCTGTGTGCCAACAGTATCTTTTCCAGAATGTCTTTCTTCAATGCCATCTGAAATCCTCCCATCTTTTATTCCGGGAGCCTTCTTTCAAAACTCCCACTTATGTCAGTTGAAAATATAAGCAAGAATTTTCCGATTTACAAGAGATGACTCTTTGACTGTTAGACCTGATTACAAGAAAATCTGCCTGCTTGGTCTAAGCATAGCATAGTGCGGGAAATTATGCAATCCTGTTTTTACAAAAAAAGCAAAATCTATCCTTGTGAAGCTCTGTCCTTGTAAGGGCATTCGTCTGCCGCTTTTTGGTGGGTTTATATGTTCTGTCTTGTGATTCTTCCCTGAGTATAGTAAAATAACAGCATGACTCAGAGAGGAGATTCAAGATGAACTTACATTTTCTCGGCGGCGCCATGGAGATTGGCGGTAGCGCCATATATGTCAGAATTGCGGACAGGGGCATCCTGATGGACTGCGGCATCCGTCAGTCCGCCGGGAAAGACCCGCTTCCCGATTTCCGCACCATACAGGAGCAGGGCGGGCTGGACGCTATCCTTGTCAGTCATGCCCACATGGATCATATAGGCACTCTGCCCATAATCAGCAAAGCCTATCCCACAGTTCCCATTTATATGACAGCCATGACTGCGGATCTGACCAGGGTTCTTCTGTACGACAGCCTGAAAATCATGAAAAACAGGGAGGACGAGATTCCCCATTACTCCGAGCAGGATGTCCTCTCCATGCTGGGGCGGATTCATCCGTTGGGCTATCAGACTCCGTTCCCCATACTGGAGGGCTTTACGCTGACATTTTATCCCGCAGGCCATATCGCCGGAGCCGCCTGCATCTATCTGGTTACCAAGGAGGGAACCCTGTTCTATTCCGGAGATTTTTCCGCTTTTTCACAGCGTACGATAGAGGGAATCCGCATTCCGAAGCTGAGGCCGGATATTGCCATCGTGGAGACTACCTACGGAACCCGTCTCCATGCCAACCGGCAGGTGGAAGAAAAGCGGCTGACGGAACTGGTGCGTGAATGCCTTCTGCAGAAGAAAAAAATCCTGATTCCCGCCTTTGCTCTGGGACGCGCCCAGGAAGTACTGCTGATTCTGCGCGCAGCCATTCAGAATCAGGAAATTCCCGCCGTGCCAGTCTACGTGGACGGCATGGTCCGGGATATCAACAGTATGTATACCCGAAATCCCACTTACCTGAAAAATGCCCTGGGGAAACGGATTCTGAAAGGAAACGAACCTTTTTATACCAAAGAAATCCAGCCCGTGGCGCCGAACCAGAGGCGGGAAGAACTGATGTCCGGTTCTGACCCGGTTATTTTCCTGTCCAGTTCCGGCATGCTTACCGGCGGACCCAGCACACAGTATGCGGCACGGCTTGCAGCGTCCGAAGACGCCTGCATCATTATCACCGGCTATCAGGACGAAGAATCGCCGGGCCGTCAGCTATTAAACGCAATAGAGCACCCGGAGGACGCCGTTCTTACTCTGAACGGTGCGGCGGTGCCTGTGAAATGCCGGATCTGCCAGGTGGGACTGTCAGCCCATGGGGACAAATCCGAAATCATGTCTCTTCTGGAACGGATTTCCGCCCGTCATGTCTTCCTGGTGCACGGGAACAGGGATGTCATCCAGGAATTGGGAAACGAGTTGGCATCCGAGGATTACCGCCGCCGGATTTATCTGCCGGAGTGCGGACAGGAATACGAAATTACATTCAATAATAAACGGAAGCAATTGTCCTTCCGCCCGGAGTTCACCATGCAGATGGCAACTCCTTTCCGGCAGGAGGATGAAAAGCGGCTCTGGGACTACTGGCAGGCGCATTATCCCGGACAGGCTTTTCCGGTTTCCAGGATTGCCCATATCTGGTATGGAAAGGAGAGGGGCTATCTTCCCGATGCCGTTTCCGATGAAACTTTGCTGCAGGAGATGCAGAACCTGCTTCTGGGCAGCCGTTACTTTTCGCCCAATGAAAGGCGGCTCTTCCTGTTCGAGGCGAATCCGCCGGAGAAAGTGGAGCAGGCGCTGGCACCCAGGGAGCTGACACAGCAGGAGCTTGCGCTTGAGATAGAAAGGTACTTTTCCGACTTTCCCTATCGGAAGATCAGTTACCATAATGGGCGGAAGGAGATTCTGCTGCAGTTTGATTATCCTGACAGCCAGGACAGGGACTTATTTCTGGAAAAGGCAGATGCCTTCGCCGTGGCAACCGGGTGGAACGCAGGCATCAGCCCGTCCATGAACCACAATGCCGCCGCGCTTCTTCTCTCGGTGCTGTTGGGCGAAAGAATAGCAAAATTCTCTTATTTTGCGGACAGGAAATGTTATACGGTGACTCTGTGCGAATCTGCGGAAGGCGGGGAAGTATCTCACACCGGAACCGTCACATCAGACGCGGGAGGCGGGGAAATGTCTCACACCGAAGCCGCCGCATCGGATGCGGAAGCCGCAGAACAATTCCTGGCGGCTACCGGATGGAGCCTGGTGATCAATGGAGCGCCTGGTTCCGCCGCTTCCGGTTCCTCTGTCCCGGAAAGCGTTCATGACGATTTCTTCTGTCCGGAAAATGCCCGGACGGAGATGGCGGAGCAGAACCTTGCGTTTTTCTGTATTGACCAGACCTTCGAATCACTGCCTCACAAGCCTGAAAAAAAGAGTCTGAAGCAGGATGCCCATGGAAAATATCTGGAGATTGCGTTCATCTCTCCCATGATAGGGAACAGGTATGCCACAGAACTCCAGACGCTGTCCAATCAGACGGGATGGCGCATCTGCATCGCGGACAGGGTAAATCAGAACGGGCTGCTCAAAAATGCCCAGCTGCTTTGCCTGAAATATGGCATCTCCCTGGCAAAGTCCCCGTCCTACCTGCCGGAACGCAGGGCGGTCCAGATGAAACTCCGGGAGGAAGCCCCGGCGGAACGCCTGGAAGAAGTGTCTGCGGCGTTTACGGAACTGACCGGCTGCGGCTGTACTTTTGTCAGCTGAGTTTATACTGCATGTCGGTGATATTCTGGTGTATTTTGGCCGGGATATGGATATCGTCTGGAAGCGTCAGGTATTTATACCCACAAACGCAAATAATATGGCATCATTTTGGTTTCGGCCTGTCCGGGTCAGAGGACCGGGTGACAGGGGTTCAGATGGAAAATGAAATGGTAAATGATCCGAACCTGTGATAAAATGGCTTTATTGAGAGCAGAAATGTGGACAGATACGGGAGGAGTGTGGAATGGGCAGGAAATTTAATGTGACGGCAGATTGTAAACCGAATCTGCACTATATGGTTGATATCAGTTCCCGGTTGGCACAGATGAAAGGATATGTGGACAGGGGAGAATATTTTACGATAAACCGAGCCAGACAGTACGGAAAGACGACGATACTCCGTGCCATGAAGGAGTATTTGAAGGATGAATATTATGTCGTCAGCATGGATTTTCAGATGCAGATGAGCCATGCAAAATTTCGTGACGAGAATACTTTTTCTGTTGCATTTGCAAAAGCTTTTATACGTACACTTCGCAATTTGGATGCAGATATTCCGGAAAAGATGGAAGATGCAATGAAGCGCTTAGAGGCAGCAGCGCAGGAAAGCGGAGCCGGGCTGGAGCTGGTGGAATTGTTTCAGTATCTGAGCGATATCTGCCGGGAGGCGGACAGGCCTTTGGTTTTGATGGTGGATGAAACTGACAGCGCGGCAAATAATCAGGTCTTTATGGATTTCCTGGCACAGTTAAGGGGATATTACATCGACAGGGATCATTCTCCTACGTTTCAATCGGTTATTTTGGCGGGCGTATATGATATAAAAAACCTGAAAAGAAAGTTCCATCCGGAAGAGGAACACAGGAGAAACAGTCCCTGGAATATTGCGGTGGAATTTAAGGTGGATATGAGTTTTTCGGCGGAAGAAATCGCGGGTATGCTGGAAGATTATGAGGAAGAGCATGCCGCAGGGATGGATGTTGTAGAGATAGCCGGATTGCTCTACGAGTATACATCCGGTTATCCCTTTCTGGTTTCCAGGCTTTGCAAGCTGATGGATGAAGAGATTGCGGGCAGCGGGAATTTCCCTGAGAAGAAAATGGCGTGGACATGTGCGGGTTTTCTGGAAGCGGTCAGGATTCTGTTGGGGGAGAAGAATACATTGTTTGAGTCCATGGTGAACAAACTGCATGAGTTGCCGGAATTAAAAGAAATAATTTATGGAATTTTGTTTACCGGAAAGGAGAGTTCCTATAATGCGCTGAACCAGGTAATCGGAACTGCGGAAATGCTGGGTTTTATTAAGAATGCCAATGGGGTGGTCGCTATTGCAAACAGGATTTTTGAAACGGTATTTTATGATCTGTTTTTGACATCTGCGGAGGCCTGGAGTACGGATATTTATAAAGCGGCGATACAGGATAAAAATCAGTTTATCCATGCGGGGCATTTGAATATGGAACTTGTGTTGGAACGTTTTGTGACGCATTTTGATGATTTGTACGGTGACAGGCCGGATAAATTCAGGGAAGAAGACGGAAGGCGGTATTTTCTGCTGTACCTCAGGCCGATTATCAACGGGACAGGGAATTATTATGTGGAATCCAGGACGCGCAATATGGAGCGTACGGATGTGATTGTGGATTATCGCGGGGAGCAGATGGTAGTCGAGTTAAAAATCCGGCGGGGAAATGCATACCATGAGCGCGGAGAAGAGCAGCTTATGGAGTATCTGGAGCATTATCATTTGAAAAAGGGGTATATGCTGAGTTATAACTTTATCAGGAATAAGGAAGCAGGCGTAAGGCGCATTGTTCTGGGCGATAAGGTGTTGGTGGAAGCGGTTGTATGAGACTGCTTTGGTTTCGGGAAGCAATGCTTTCCAACTTGATTTTGCCCTGTAGCATTAACTTTTGAACCTGGCTTCTGGATAGTCCGAAAGCTTCGGCAATCTGCTTTTCCGGACGGATTTTCAGTTCACAGGGATTCTGTATGGTAAAGGCGGCAGGCTCTCTGCGACCGGCAGATTCTGTTGTATTGTGCAGCGGAATCAGGTCATAGGGCAATTTTTCAAAGTCGATTTCGACCTTGGGTGTAATTTGGGAAAATATTTGCTATAGTGATTTTAGATATGAAAGTGAAGTGAACGGAGGCGAATTTATGAGTATGCTTGAAATCCATATAAGCCGTTGCATCGGGATGAAATATTGTCAGAACTTGCCGAATCAAGGACATGTTATGCTCAGGGTGAAGGGGAGGATTTCGATGAGGCGATTGATGAAATAGGTGTAAAATATGGCCTATAGAGTTATTATTATGCCACCGGCGAAGCGCAGACTGGATATGTATGTAGGCTATACAATAGAGAAATTTAACAACAGGCAGGCGGCAAAGGCGATTTTGGATGATTCAAAGGCTACGAAAAAAGGCTATCTATTGTTGCTGATTCTCTTAAGGAATGTGAAGAGCCTATATTGGCGAAATATGGATACCGAAAAATAATGTTTGAGAAACATAAATTCCTTATGATATACAGGATAGAGGGGAATCAGGTGATTGTGGATGGAATGTTCCATGAATTACAAGATTACGATGGGATTTTTGCAAGGGAACTTCATTTGGGTTAAAGATGTCACAGTTTCTTATGTGTCAGGTTCAGTTCAGCAGACATTTGGGGAGAAAGAAACTTCAAGCTTTTTTATAAAAAACGAGGAGCCGACCTTAAGTCAGCTCCCTGTGCGACAGTCTCTCCTGCCGGATAATCCGTTGTATGCTCTTTTCGGATAGAAAATAAGTATCAGCCAGTTCGTAAATCGTCATACCGGCCAGATAGTCTCTGTAAATCATGTGGTTCCTGTTCTGCAATTCCACCCGGTAGGTGGTTTTGGCACCCCATTCCTGTCTGTTTTCCTGCTTCCGCGGAATATATATGTTTGCTCCGTCAACATACTGTTGGATCAGTTGTATAACTTCACCTGGCAGAATTTCTTCTGCTCTTATATAGCCCATGTCTGCCTCCTTCATTGATGATTTCCGATTCCTGTTCACACGCCGCCGTCATTGTGCGGAGTGACCAGGTACAATTTCAGGAAAGCATTGGCTATAACAATTCAATTACAACGGAAAGCACGCGAAGAGCGGCATTCGTTGCCTGTTCTGCAATAGCCAGTGCTATGCAGACGTAACATATCTCATCATATATAGAAGGCTCCTTTCCGGTTTTTCTCATCATAGCATGGTATGGCAGAAAATGCAAGCAGTCAGAACACCCACACATACAAGCTGACAAGACAGGACGAGGTATGTAAGACCTATTCCTTTCCAAAGTCTTTTATCGGCTGCCAGAAACCGGGAGCGGTCAGCACCGAGCAGAGGGATACAGGCAAAGCGATGTTCCATCGCTTCGGCAGATGATGATTGCAAAGAATAGGATAAAGAGAGATTAAGTAAAATATAATGGAATTGTGTATGCTGTTGTGGTAAAATAACAGAGTTGAATAATTCAATAAATTAACGGCTAAGGAGATTAACCATGATAGACAAACGCACATCAATCGGTGTTACTATACTGACAATAATAATGACCTTTATGGAAATGACCGCATTACCTGCGG
>CAJUFB010000049.1 GCA_910585805.1 uncultured Acetatifactor sp. | reverse complement strand
GCGTTGCAGGAAGTATGATATTATCCAATATGGTGAGGTTTTTCAGCATATACATCCGCTGAAAAATGAACCCCATTTCGTCAAGGCGCAGGTCTGCAAGCTCTCTTTCCCCCATTTGGGCAATGTTCTTCCCACAGAAGCTCACCTCCCCTGCGGTCAGATGGTCCATGCCCGAAACCGCGTACAGCAGCGTGGATTTTCCGGAACCCGACGGCCCCATAACAGCGACCATCTCTCCCTCGTCAATCGTAAAATTGATATTTTTCAGCACATTGTTCTGCCGCTTGTTGACAATATACGTTTTGCAGAGGTCTTTTACTTTGAGAATATTCATACCAGATTTCCTTTCTTATTCTATATTAGCCGTGTCCAGGGCCGTTATCGTTTTGGTATACAGCGACGTGAGGAATGCGCTTACCGCCGTAGCGGTGAGGATGACAAGCGGGAAAGCAAGGAACATTTCAAACGGGTTTATCACATAATCAAGAGCACGCGCCGAGCCCATCATCCTGAAAATCGGATCTATGAAAAGATGCGTAAGCGGCAGGGCGAAAAGTTCCGACGCGATTACCGTCATACATCCGACGAAAGCAAACCGCAGGGTATGGTAAGCGTAGATTTTTCCGTTTCGTATGCCGATTGCTTTCATAAGCGCAGTTTCGCCCTGCTCCTTTACGATAAAGGAGCGCTCCATAAGCATGGTAATCAGCACCGCCAAAATGAACGTGAGAACAACGACCATTTGTTTTACCGCATCAATCGTATCCACAACTTTGAGCAAAGTCGATATACTTTCGGCGCGATTGCTGACATCGTCAAGTTCTGGATAAAGCTTCCGTATTTTTTCCTTACGGCGGGCTATTTCCTTTTGATCGGGAGCGTCGGTGAATTTGATCTGTGTGAAGAGAGCGCTCTGCGCTTGTATGTAATCGATCTCCTCGTCCTCGTGAAGCCGCACGCCCTCGCCCATATTGGACATGGACTGAAAAATCGCTGTTATCATCAATTCCTTGTCGCCGTCGATGGTTTTCATTGTAATCGTATCGCCGATATCCGCTTTCAGCCTGTCCGCAGAAAGACGGGTCAGCGCGGCCTCACCCACCGACTGCGGCGGCGTACCCTCGATGTACTCGTACATATCCACGGTCGTTCCTGTGCCCTGATATATTGTAATGCCGCTCTCGTTTTCACCGTGTGACACGGGCAGCCTGAACGTCATTTCCTGCATACAGCGCGCGGGCATACCGTTTCGGGCGAGGGTTTCCTCCATATCCAAAAGGTATTCCTTTAGCTTTTCGTGCCCGTTCTCCGGCATAAGCTCCATTACCTCGCCCTTTGCGGATATGTCGAAGTCCGCAAGGCCGAAAATGCTGAAGAGCGTACCGCCTTTCGCCGTGGAAACCGTTGTCGAAAGGACAAGCAGAAGCGACAGGCAGAGGAAGAAAGCGAAAGTTATGATACCGAAGCGTTTCGGGCTGCTTAGACAATCGTTCAGCGCGAGAAACGGTGCTGCGGGAAGCTTTGATTTCCCGAGGCTCATCATGCTTTTTTTGCGGAAGCGCTCGCCCGTCTGACCGTTCCGCACAGCGTCAATGGGCGACATTTTCCCAACCTTTCCCGTACAGCTGTAGCAGAACAGCATGATAACGCCAACCATGCACCCCGCGCAAATGACATTGGAAACAGCCGCGTTTTGATTGCTTATAATAATGGAGCTGGGGGCAGCGCTTACCTGCAGTTCACCGAAAGGAAAGCTGAGCGCAAGGCCGGCCATCGTGCCGATAACGGAAAGCGCCGCGTATTTTACAAGGTACAGGCCTCTGATCTTCAGGCTGCGGATACCTATCGCTTTCATAACGCCAATCTCGCGGAACTCCTCGGAAAGCGTGAACGCAATGGTAAACCGAAGAATCACCAATGCCACGGCTACCAAGACAAGGCTTACCACAAGGAGGACACCGACCACCATCATATCAAAAACATAAGAAAATTTGACCAGCGCTTTGTCCCCTGCATAAAAGGCGCTGTCGATAAGCGGTTTGATTTCGGAGATCAATTTCTCTATATCCGAGGCGCGTATGTAAACCAACTCGCCGCCGTAGAATTGCTCGACATTTTCTGCGGAGAGGAATTTCTCAAAGTCCCCGGCGCTTATGATATAACGCTGCATGGCTATTCCGGTGGATCCAAGAACCGCGTCCCTGAAGCCGCCCGCGAACGTGAACACACAGCTTACGCCGCCGAGCTTTACCGTCATTTTATCTCCAATCTCAAGCCCCATGTCCTCCGCCGCGCCCGCCGTCATATAAAACTCGCCGCTCTTTACCGATTGAAGAATACCGCCGCCGTCAAGGATATAATTCATGGATATGTCCCCATCACTCTGTAAAAGAATCGGGTTGATGCTTGAGACAGTTTTGCTTTCATCCTCAAAGGTGATATTATTGGACACCATAAGCAGTACTTTTTCCTTGCTGAAGCTTTCCACCGAATCGGCAGAATTTAAAATCCCGCTGGTATCGATCCCACCGGATTTATTCATTATCATCGCAAAGTAATCCGGCGCGTCCGCCATTTCAAGATAATCGTCAAGGGCCGTTGTAACGCTTATGATGTTATTTACGCCCGATGACACGAACATTGACGCAAGTATGATAAATACAAGCAAAATCACGTTCATCGCCTTTTTGCGTTTCAGGTCTTTTTTCAATATTTGTAAATACATTTTCGCCGCTCCTTTCGCGTTGTGATTTCATTGTAGCACGGAAGTTATTAAATAATCCTTAAATCGATTCGATTCTACTCACGCTATTTGGTCACCGGCTTTCAGTAAATGAATCAGTTCCGTAAAAATGATAACAAAGTGAAAATCAGTTGTTAATTATAGGTTGTTAATTATATAGTCGAAAATCACGAAAACGATTGAATAAAATGCTTATCATCTATATAATATATACTGCTTAACGATTTCACCTGCCGTGAAACCAGACTGCATAACGCTGACTGGTTCAATCGCATGATTACATTAGGCAGTATTCAGCGTTATGCAGTATAAGGAAGTGTCTACAAATAACTGCTGCAAGTTTATGGCAATTCTTATTGTATTTCCGGGCTTTTGCCTGAAGTAATTGCAGCAGTTATTTTCCGACAATTCCTAAGTGAAAAATGCGGAATTATACTCAAACTGCCAGAAAAACCAGAAATACAAAAATACATGGAAGCAGGCACATGAATGAGGCTACTTTGAAAAAAATATCCGTCAAAAGCCTTTTATAGAAAAATCAATTTGCTGTACTGCAAATATATCCGGTGCGCAGTATAAATCAGCCATTATTTATGAATCGAAAAGGAGACATCAAAATGATCGGAATCTGTACAAAATGCGGGAACCACCAATGGGACAAAGAAGTGAAAGGCGACGAGATCCACTGCCCCAAATGCGGAAACAGCTGGAAATTTATCAGGCTTCCTCTGTTCATCCTCACCGGCTGCAGCGGTATCGGCAAAACCACCACAGCCATGGAAATCATACGTCGTAAGGCAGAATTCACCGTACTGGACGGGGACATGTTCTATAACATAATGCCTCATGAGACAGAGGAAGATTACTATGATCAGGTGGAGCAGATCGGAAGCCTGTCAAAAAATCTGATGCAGACCGGCCTGCCTGTCCTGTGGACTATGGCCGGGAATCTGGACAAGCTGTCCAAAACCTACAACAGCCGCTTCTTTCGGGAAATATACTGCCTTGCCCTGGTGTGCGAGGAGGAGTTGCTGAGAGCCCGGATGCGGGACGGAAGGGGCATCACAGATGAGGGCTGGATTCAGAGTTCGGTTGACCCCGGTATATGGCACGGAAAGTGGAAGCCCCCATTCGAGCAAACAGCCGAACAACAGAAATGCCCAACTTTTAAGGAAGTATCATTTTGTGACACTTCCCTGATACCTCCCTGATACTTCCTCAAAGACTCCATTCTTTCGACTTTTTATCACTGTAAATCCCTCTCCTGCTGCTAACAATTCTTCCAGTTTTGCTGTTGTCATACCGATTCCTCCAAACACTGCCCGCCAATTTCTGCCCTTTTAAGCCTGTGCACTTTCCTTCCCTGCCCTCGGCTGCACGCCTCTCCTGCCGCTTTTTCCAAATCCCCATGAAACCGACTCCACTTAAGCGTATCCGGATGATTGTCATCCCGATACATTTTTCCGTCCAGGAATCCCTGTATCACCGGCCGCTCTTCCGCTTCTTTGAAATATTCGTCCAGATGAAACATTTTGACTTTATAACCCGCCAGCCCTTTCTCCAGGCTGTCAGCCAGTGTTGACTTGCCGCCGGCGCTTTCACCGGCTATCCCGACAATATATGCTTGTTTCCTTTCCGCCTGCTTCATTTTATATGCCCTCCGTTCTCCGCTTCCCGCAAAAACAGCTCGCCGCCTGCTTTCCAGTCTACCATGTAAATTCCGGCTGCGCAATCAAAAAATACCTCTTGACTCTCCCCTTAACTGTAATGATATGATAACTGCACAAGGTACCTACAGCCATATAAGCATGCTTTTGAGATGGCCGGAACTCTTCCCGGGAATATACCATAGAAGATTTCCTATGCACACGGGCACCCTGAGGAAATATGTCAGCGGAGCTGACGGGTGACCGGCGCGCGGACAGGGACGATAAATTTCCCCCTGCTCCATTCGAAATAATGCAATAATGAAATAACGAAACAAGGAGCGATGTTATGTACAAGATCGGTGAACTTTCAAAACTGAGCAGGCTTCCGGTGAAGACACTGCGGTTCTACGACAGCGAGGGGCTTCTTCCGCCCGATTACGTCGACGAGTTGACGGGATACCGTTACTACAGCGCTGCAAAACTGTCTGACTGCTACCGCATTATCGCCCTGAAAGAGCTGGGCTTCAGCCTGCGGGAAATAAAAGTGTTATTTTCGCTGCCAAAAGAAAATTTCTCCGAGTTTCTCAAGGCAAAGGAAGAGGAACTGCACAATCTCAAAAAGCAGACCGAAGAGCGCATTGCAATCCTCCAAAACCTGAATTCTAACTTAAAGGAGCGTATGACTATGTTTGATATTGTAATCAGAAAAAGTGATGAAATCCGCCTGGCTTATCACCGGAAAATCGTCTCCTCCAAATCGGAGGGAGCAGAAGCCCTGAAGCAGATGCGCAGTGTCATCCCTGCAGCGGTATCAGGACACAGAACGGTTCTGATTGACTACGAAACAGAATACATCAGCGAAAACTTTGATATGGGACTTGGAGTGGAAATCACCGGCGCCCTGCCGAAATCCTGTCCTTTTCCCGAGAAAATCATTTCCTTTGACACAGACACGGCCAATCTTGTCTGTACAGCCGAGGAATGCGAGGACGGGCTAGGCGCCCTGCACAAATATGTGCTGGACCATGACTATCAGATCACAGGCCCGGTCTATCGGATTCTGTACGAAGACAATGCCGTAGAATTCAAGCTGCCTGTGGTAAAGCTTAAAGATTACGACGACGGCTATCAGGAAGACATCAACCTGCCCTTCGAAAATGACGAGGATGCCGTCGGACATTGGGAGATGACAGACTTCCTGCCCTGCCGGGAAATGTTTCATCCACAGAAACAGAAATCGGCGCTCCTGAAGGATTTCGCAAAGGGACTTTATTTTCTTCCCGGCGGCGAAAGATACTGGTGTTTCGGATGGACGAAGGGTCTGCTTCTGTCCGAATGCGGCTATCCCCACCGAAAGAACCAGAATCCTTATACCATCGAAAAAATCGGCGACGAAACCTATATGTTCATCGACTTTAAAGGCCCCGGCTATTACAGGGGCGGCAGACCGGATACATTGGTTTTCCGCAAGCTGGATTCCAAAGCATACCGGAAACAGGAGTTCATGATCACTGACGAGATTCCAAACATCCCCGCCGACGACAGTTCCGTTCTGGGAAAATGGAATGTATGCGACCTTGTGCGTCCGGCAAAAAGCTTTGACCCCCATAATCTCTGCTCCGTCCTCCCTTATGAGGCGCTCTACTGGAGAACCGCCGAATTCCTGGAAGGAGGCGGCATGAGAAACAGTTTCAGAAACCGGGATGACGGCAGCTTCCATACCGACGCCCCCCATATCTGGCGCTGGATGACCGGATATGTGATCTGCAATCCCAGATCCACAGCCGCCAAATATATGATACGCCGAATCGACAATACGGACTATCTGTTTGTCCAGTGGAAAAGCGGGGATTATTCCTTCGGCGGCGATGAGCCGTACTGGTATGTGTTCCGACGCTAAATCCTCCACAGGAAATTATACTGCGCACCGGTTAAATTTGCAGTACAACCTGGCTGCAGGCCGCCAGCCAGGTATTTTCCCGGAGGCATCACTGTAAATCCTGGCGGTCTGCAGTATACGTATCTCTCACATCAGGAAACGCCGGAGAATCTCTCAGAAAGCTCTGAGCATGAAATCCGGCGTCAGCCCTGGTTCCCTGTAACGGTTTGGACAGACAGTTGCCGGAAAAGGTTCGGCACCGCGCCGCCTGCCAGTGTCAGCTTCCGCAAATAGCGGAATAAATATCCCCTCATTCTGGACAAAACGAGATTTCTCAATTGATCATCCTCCATGCACCGTCACCTCAATTTCTTCGAAAAGTGCAGAACCAGATCATCATCATTCACACATTCCCCATACGGCGCACATATCTTATCGCGAAACCACACACCGGAGCCGTCCGGTATATAACCGCGCTTCACATACATTCGCTGGGCGCTTCCGTAACCGCTGTGGAGTCCGACGCCAATGGTGACCACGTCCGCATACCTTGCAGCGATTTCTTCCGCCACGTCCATCAGGACGGTGCCGATTCCAAGCTTCCTGTATTTTTCCAATACCCCGAAATCCACCAGCTCCGGATAGCCCTTCCCGACAAAGGGGCCGCTTGTAGGATTAGGATACACATTTAAATATCCCACGGGCCTGCCCTCATATTCCGCCACCAGGGAAACTGCCTTTCCCGCCCTCTGGTCTTCCAGCCTTTTCAGGTATTTTTCAACGGACGCATCCCAGCCCTGCTCAATTTCGGCCTCTGTAATCGCCCGTGCATCCCCTGGTTCCATGTTGCGGATTGTTAACTGTCCTTTCGAGAAATAAACCATACTACCATACCTCTATACCCGTAAGCGCATTCTTTTTCCGCTTTTTGATTTCATCTTGCAGAAACGCTCACTCGTTATATATTTACGTTGGCAAACGTTTCTGAGCGTGAGTATAAATTCCACTTCACTCTCTCCACTTCAACCGATGCAGTTCCCCTTCCTGCCGCATCCCCGCAAATCCATTCTGCCGCAAAGCTTCGTAGAGCACGATCGATACAGCGTTGGACAGATTCAGGGAACGGATTGCAGACAGCATGGGAATCCGGATACATTCCTCCTCATGCTCCACCAGGATTTCCTCCGGAATCCCCGCGCTCTCCTTGCCGAACATAATGTAATCATCCGGGCCATACACCACTTCCGTATAGACATGCCTCGCCTTGGTGGTGGCCATCCAGATTTTCGCCCCAGGGTGCAGCTCCTGAAATTCCTGGAAGTTCATATACCGATGCACTTCCAGCTGATGCCAGTAATCCATCCCGGCCCTCCTGATGGACTTTTCGTCCAGGTGAAAGCCCAGAGGCTCTATCAAATGCAGGGGTGTACCTGTTGCTGTGCAGGTACGCCCGATATTTCCTGTATTTCCCGGTATCTCCGGCTGATGTAATATGATATGCATCTTTACTCCTGTCCTCCTTCCGTTTCTTCGCATATCTTCAATCAGCGAGTAAATTTTATTTGCCGTTTTCTTGTCTTTTTTAATCCAATCCATGAATTCAGCCATCGCATCTGGTGAAAAGGTGAAATCATTCATCAATCATAGCCCTCAATTCCTCGAGTGATTTATGAATTACTTCACCTTGTTCTAATTGGGCAAAACTATGGTCTAATTTTTTTAGATATTCCTCATTCCTTTTTGCTTTTGCCAATTCGTTATACTCTTTTTCAGATACGATTACTACATTTTCATTTTTAGGCCGTGACACAACAAGCGTTTCACCGCTTATTACTTTATTGCACCATTCCTTAAAATTATCACGTACATCCATGCTTTTTACTGCTAACATAGTATCACTCCGTAATTTCGTATGTTTTTTCGTACTTTTATTATATATGGTTATTATGTGTATGTCAAAATGTTTTATGTCAGAATTTCAAAGGAATTGGAAACATATACTAAAAAGCCTTGATTTTTCGGAAAAAAGAGCACCTGCTCCAACAGATGCCCTTCAGGGGGCGCTTAAGCCCGCAGACGTCCGATAAATTCCGCCAGCCTGCCCATTGCAATCTTCAGATTCTCCAGAGAAGAAGCATAAGAAATCCTCAGATATCCCTCCCCGCAGTCCCCGAAAGCATTCCCGGGCACTACCGCAACCTTCTCCTCCTTCAAAAACCGCATGGCAAAGTCATCGCTGGACATGCCGAATTCCTTAATACACGGGAAGATATAAAACGCGCCGTAAGGCTCAAAGCACTCCAGCCCCATCTCTTTAAAACAATGCACCAGATATCTCCGCCTCTGGTTGTAAGCGGTACACATTTCCGCCACATCCTCATCGCCGTTCTTCAGAGCCTCTATCGCTGCATACTGGCTGGTAGTAGGGGCACACATTATGGCAAACTGATGAATCTTAATCATCTGCTCAATAATCGCCTCCGGCCCGCAGGCATAGCCGAGCCTCCATCCCGTCATGGCAAATGCCTTGGAGAAGCCGTTGATCAATATGGTACGCTCCTTCATCCCCGGAATCTGGGCTATGGACACATGCTTCTCCTTATAGGAAAGTTCAGAATAAATCTCATCCGACATGACATATATGTCATGTTTTATTATGACCTCCGCTATTTCCTCCAGATCCTTCCTCTCCATGATCGCCCCGGTAGGGTTATTAGGGAAAGGCAGCACCAGGATCTTGGTTTTGTCCGTAATCGCATCCTCCAGCTCCCGGGCCGTAAGCCGGAATTCATTTTCCGCCTTCAGATTGATGATCACAGGAGTTGCTCCCGCCATCACCGCACAGGGCTCATAAGATACAAAACTGGGCTGAGGGATCAGCACCTCGTCCCCGGGATTGATCATGGCGCGGAAGCCGATGTCGATGGCTTCGGAACCGCCCACCGTGACCAGGATTTCTTTCATGGGATGCTCGTAACGGATCCCCTGTTTTCTGTACAGATAGCCTGCTATCTCCTCCCGCAGCTCTTTCAGGCCTGCGTTGGAAGTATAAAAAGTCCTTCCCTTCTCCAGGGAATAAATGCCCTCGTCCCGGATATGCCAGGGGGTATCGAAATCCGGCTCGCCCACGCCCAGGGAAATGGCATCCTTCATCTCGCTGGCAATGTCGAAAAACTTCCGGATGCCCGAAGGCTTGATTTTTACAACCATTTCTGATAACGGATTTCTCATGGGGTAATCATCTCCCTTTCGTCTTCTTTTTTCTTAGACAGCACCGTGCCGTGGTCTTTATATTTCTTCATGATGAAATGGGTGGCTGCACTGAGCACGGAGTCCAGTGTGGACAGCTTATCGGATACGAAGGAAGCCACTTCCCGCATGGTCTTTCCCTCCAGGATCACCATCAGGTCATAGCTGCCGGAGATCAGGTACACGCTCTGCACCTCGGGGTATTTGTAGATCCGCTCCGCCACGCTGTCGAACCCCTGTCCGCGCTGGGGGGTTACACGCACCTCGATCAGGGCAGTCACCTTATCCTTGGAAGTCTTCTCCCAGTCGATCAGGGTATGGTAGCCGCAGATGATGCCCTCCGCTTCCATATCCGCCAGTTCCTGGGCTATCATCGCCTCTTCTGTCTCCAGAAGGACTGCCAGTTCCTTTAAATCGATTCGGCTGTTCTTCTCGATTATCGCCAATAATTCTTCTCTCATCTTATCAACCTCTCCCTTTCCTGTACTCTGATATATTTACTCCTGCCCTTCCGGATATTGCGCCAGGATCAGTTGCGCCATGAGAAATATGGCCGCTCAGCCATTTCCTGCCCGGAGTATGGTCATACTATACCACGCCTCCCGCCCTGCCGCAAGAATTTTTCGTAGAAACAGTTATTTCCGCACAATTTCAGCCTGTCACACCTTTTTATCAGAATCCGCAGTGACAGGCACCAACTGCACACTCGTGAATAAATTCGCCTGCCGTTTTCCGTATCACACAAAAAAGCTCACTTGCTATCTGCTCAGACTTGAAAACAGGTTCAGCCCCGCGTATATATTCCGTCCCTCTCAGGCCTGTTCATATATCGGATCTCGTCTCCGTTCAGGAGAATCCGTTCTTTGCTGTCCGTGACCTTCCCCACTATCGCCGCCGGAATTCCTTCCGCTTCCAGCGCCGCCGCCAGTCCCATGCCATCCCGGCACGCCATGATCAGGCATCCTCCTGACATCAGTTCATAAGGGTTCACATTACAGCATTCACAGACCTCCACAGTCTCCTGACGCAGCGGAAGCTTTCGCATATTCACCGTAAGCCCCACACCGGCGCCTTCCGCAAATTCCCACAACGCCCCCAGGATACCGCCCTCCGAAGCGTCATGCATGGCACGGACACCGTTTTTTACAGCGATCTCCGCCTCCGGAAGGACTGACAGATATCTGTCAAATCCCGCCGCCTCTTCCACCAGGTATGCCGGATACCTGCCGAACAGCTTCTCCAGGTTCCGCCTTGCCACTGCTGCCGTTCCCTGAAGGCCGATCCATTTGCTCAGCACGATATCCTGCCCCGGAGCAGCTTTTTCCGGCAACATTTCATCTTTTTCCCGTTTATTTTCAAACGGCCTGCCAACCCCCGTCACCACCGCCACAGGCATTCGTACCGCGCCGGTAATCCTGCTCTGTCCGCCGACAATCTCCATATTCAGCTCCCTGCATTTCCCTGCCGCCTCTTCCATCAGCCCCCGAAGCATGCTTTCTTCCGCATCTTCCGGCATAAGCAGCGCGATCATGGCCGCTGCGGGACGGGCGCCTCCGACTGCCAGATTATTGGCGCACTTTTGGATCAGATCCGACATGTTCATGAAAGCTTCTGCATTCTGTCCCGGCACTGTCCCGCTGCCGCATCCCGCTCTGCTTTCCGGTTTTCCTTCTCCGCCCTCAATTGTTCTGCTCCTGGCAGTTCCACTGCTGCGCTCCCCCGGCAAAACCACCGCTTCCTGCATGCAGCCCACCAGATTTCTCTCCCCGGAAAACGAAAAAAAGGCGCAGTCCTTTCCGATTCCTGCGCCATTCAATCCTTCCTGCCTGTCTTTCTCCCCAATCTGTCTCAAAACGGAACGTTTCAACACATTCTCCGGCACTTTTCCCGGTCTCATGGTCATTCCCCCTGTCCTATCCCGGCCTTCCTTATACCTCCGGTCACAGTGCATGCCGCAAAGTCCCTCATTCATCCATACACCTGGCTATTCGTCTCCGATCTCTTCACTGTTCCCCTCGGGCGGAGCCGTCAAGATGGCGATGACATTCTTCACGTGATCCAGGCTTCCCGTACCGATAGCCGCCATAATCTCCTCATACGCCGCCGGATCTTCGGTCGCAGTGCCCACAGTAGCGCTCCTGGGCACCATTTTATAGCTGCTGCTGTTCACCTGGGTGCGGCTTACTTCCGTTCCGTTCTCCAGCACTACCTTCCACAGCTGCGCTTTGTATCCCACATGAGCGCTGTCATACACCAGATAACCAAGAGGCTTGGAAGCATCTGCATACAGCATGTCAGCCGGCGGTTTATTTACCTCCAACACTTTACTCTCATAACGGATCTCCCGGCCGGGATCCCTTGTCTCCCTGCCGTAAATGGTAAAGGTAATACGCTTATTCTGGGTTACTCCCTCAATATAGACCGGATAGTCCAGATTATTGACAAACTTGAAATCCTTTCCCGAGCTCTCGGCAATAGCGGCATCCGCGGAAGGATCCACATAAGTCACGATCATGGAATGGTTGTTGCGCTCCGTGACCTCCAGCTCCGCCAGCAGCACAGTATTATAAAGTGTAGTTGAAACCTGGCAGATACCGCCGCCCAGGCTGTCCACCACCTTGCCGTTCATATAAGAGCCTGCCATGTAATATCCGTTGGCCTGGGTAAATGGCGCCACGCACTCATAGGTGGAAAATTCGTCTCCCGGATACAGCAGCGTACCGTTGATCAGCTCACAGCCGTTGGCCACATTGGCGCTTCTGTTCGGGCCGGAAGAACTGTAGGATGTAGTAAAGGTTCCCAGCACATCCTTCACCTGGGCCAGATCCTCCGCCTTTCCCCTGGGTTCCTCCACTTCCACATCCAGAGCGATGGTGCAGGGCTGTCCGTCCCATTCCTTCATCAGCCTCTCGCTGACCCTGTCAACGGAAGTCTCCACATCCAGCGCATAGCCGGTACGTCCTCCCACCACCCGGAACTCGCCGTTCTCCCTGACAAGAGTGGCATCCTCCGCCTTCACATCATATTGTACGCATCTCTCCAGCAGAAGATCACTGATAGCCTGTAAATCGAAAGAAATTTCGATGGGCAGCACCAGGTTTTCCCTCTCCAGATCCTTCAGCAGCTTGTAACGCTCAATCACATTCCCCCTGCTTCCCACCTCTGCCGCCTCGGTTACCAGCTCCGGATTCGCCCAGAAAACCCCCATCTCTCCCGCAGTCACCACTACTTCCGTGTCTGCCGCAGCCAGAAGCGTGATTTCCGTGTCCTTCAGACCTTCCACATAAGCCTCCACTGCCCGGGCGGCTTCTTCGGTACTCATCCCGGACAGATCGATATCGCCCGCAAAAATACCGTTTTTAATGGTCTCCGCTCCCTGCGCATCCATTCTCATCCCGAAAAGCAGCATACAGCCAAGCATCAGCGCAGCCATACGCGCCCATTTTATGCCTCTCTTCATTTTGATACCTCCCGCTCACCAAAGCGTTTGTCAGAACAATTCTCAGAACAAAATGTTCTCAAACCTGATCCCTCTCCTTCCCGTTGGATTTCCGCATCCATCCCCTGTCCGGACGGACAGCCCGAAGCCATCACTGCCGTCATGTACACAATATCATCTGCGCGGCTCCAACGGAAATGTTTCTTAATTAAACACGGATGTCACCAACGGCACCACCATGGCAAGCACAAGCAAAACCACAATAATAATGGAAATCCGTTGATTTTTCTTCTTATTATTCATATTAAACATAGCACACTCCCCGGGAACTGTCTACAGATCACAGGGTTCGTGAAGCAATCCCTGTCATTCACAGACAAATTTCTCTGCCCCTTTCCGATACAAACAGCATCCGGCACCCACTGCGGCGGTAAGACAGCCCCTGCAATTTATTCTCCTACGACACCGATTATATATGAAAAAACTGTTTTTGGCAAGCTTTATTCCTTTTTCCTCTTTCGTATTTGCCTTTGATTTGCTATACTGTAAAAGGCAGGCTATATTAAAAAATGGGAATCCGGACTGTCCGCCCCGGATGCGGCAGTACTGACCAGGAAAGGAAACAACATGAATTTCGGATTTTTAGGCGCTTTTATTCTTTTTACCCTGATCATTTCATACAACCTGAAAAAGCAGGCAAGGAGGAACCGCAGAAATGAGCAGGATTTCTGGACAAGGGAAAACCAGGCGAACTCTGTTCGACGGAAACCCCTGGATAACCTCATTTACATCCGCATCCCGCTGGAACAATTTCCCACCCACCTGCTGAACGACAATTCCACTGTTCTGGAATGCATCGAAACACTGGAAACCCTTACCGCACAGAAGATCGTGAATCTGACCGGATGGAGCAATACAGACCTGAAACTGGAATACGGCACGGCAAACATCACTGTATTGTCCGAATATGACCAGAATTATACGCTTCTTGTCCGAACCCTGCAGAAATGGGCCGACGAGCTGATTGACGCGGGTTATGAGAAGGAAGCTTCCACCATCATGGAATTCGCCGTCAGCACCAACACCGATGTCGGCAATACTTATTACCGTCTGGCAGATTACTGGATCTCGCATGGAGAGAGCTTCCAGGTGGAGCGTCTCATACACACCGCCGAAGGCCTGCGCTCTTCCAACCGGAATGCCATCGTCCGGCATCTGAAAGAAAAACGCGGGCTGACCTGACAAAACATCAAGCATGCCGAAAAATTCCGCGCTGACCTCCCCGCCTTCCGCCGCCGTGGCCATTAATTTTATACTCAGAACCGCCAGAATTAACGTATCTCTCCATGATAAGTATATGTTGCCGGCGGTCTTGAGTTGCAGGCTGCTGCAAATTTCATTGACGTGCAGAAAAATGCTTGAAAAATCCTGCCGCTTCATTATAATAAAACTATTGCAGTTCCTATTCCCGAAGCCCCCCTGTCATGATGCTACCCTGCAAACTGAGCAGGGGCGTCCGTTTTGGCTGCACGGATTCCGCAAGGCAAAATCCATGCCGCCGTATTCTGCTCCCCCCACAATCCCTGCGGCCGCGTCTGGGAAAAATGGGAGGGTGGAACAGTTCATGGAACTGTAGCCTGAACCGATGCCTGCAAAGCGGCTTTCGGCGGCAGCAGCAGTTTATTCAAAAAAATTCCGACTCGGAGGTGACAGTAATGTCAGTACAGGGAGAAACAAGAGAAAAGACTAAAATTAACATCCGGGAACCAAAGCATTACAAGGTAATCATGCATAATGATGACTTTACCCCCATGGAATTTGTGGTAGAAATTCTCATTGCTGTTTTCCGCAAAGAGCTGCAGGAAGCGGAACGCCTGATGATGATGGTACATGAAAACGGCAGGGCCGTCGTTGGCTCTTATTCTTATGACATTGCTGTCACAAAGGTGAGGGAAGCATCGGACTGGGCAAAAGAAGAGGGGTACCCTTTTCGGATGACGGTGGAGGAAGCATAGATTTCCATAAAACCGCCACGGCAGCGTCCTGGTTATATGGTTTAGGAATTGCTAAAAAAGCTGCTGCAATTTCTTTGGGCGAAAACCCGGAAATATCAATGTGCAGTATACAGTATATAGTTACAGATAAATCGAGCAGGGGGAAAAGCCTTCTCCTACTCGCGCACCAGGCACCCGCCGGCCCTTTGACATATTTTCTCCGGGTGCCCGTGTGCATAGATAAAGCGGACTGCCGTCTGCGGCAATTTATACGCGCACCCCAAAACATTTACCACTGTAAAGGTGTATGGCGAGTAAGCGCTTTCGCGACATTGAACCGGAAAGCGGCAAATGAATGCGCTCACAAGTATAAGCTCAGATACAGAAAAGCAGTCCAGGGAGGGTATCACTATGTATATATCGCCCGAAGTGGCAGAAATCCTGCGTCAGGCCTGTGCCCTGGCTGAAAACGCCCGGTATGAGTACGTTACTCCAGAGCTGGTATTATATGCGGCATGCCGGAATAAAGTCTTCGCACAGGCCTTTCAGAATTGTGACGGAAGTGTCAAAAAACTTGATTTCCAGCTGAAGAGCTGGCTGGAAGAAAACATGGAGAAGATGCCTGCGGAAGAAGGGAAAGAAACTTCCGAAACCTCCTCCGAACTTTCACAGGGTTTTATCTTCATGATGACCTGCGCCTGGGAAGCTGCTCAGAACAGCGAAAAACCCGCCGTAGAGCTGCCCCATATTCTGCATGCCATGTACAGGCTGCCTGAAAGCTACGCGGTATATTTTATGCAGCTGCAGGGAGTGGAGCAGGATCGGCTGCTGCGGGAGATGACAATCGCCGCAGGGGAAGCCTCCGCCGCCAAAAGCACAGGGCGCAGAAGTGCCGGGCAGACAGGAGGCCGCCGCGAAAAAGCTCCAAAAGCACCTGCGGAACTGCAGCCGAATCACAACCAGCCGGAAAACCCGGATGGAGATAACTCCCTGCCGGAAGACAGCAATTACGGTGATTTCCCATACGGCTCCCTGCCTGAGGAGGAAGATGCGTACGAGGAGGACACCTGCTTCTGGCGGCAATTTGCCTCCTGCCTGAATGAAGAACTGGAAAATGTCAATCCTTTGATCGGGCGGCAGGAAGAACTGGAGCGCACCATGCAGATTCTCTGCCGCAGGGAGAAGAACAATCCCCTTCATATTGGCGAACCCGGAGTGGGCAAGACCGCCATCACATGCGGACTGGCACGCCTGCTGGAGGAAGGAAAGGTTCCTGCCCCGTTGTCCGGCGCCAGGATTTACGCCCTGGACCTGGGCAGTCTGCTGGCGGGCACCCAGTACCGGGGAGATTTCGAGAAACGCTTCAAGAGAGTCATGGAAGACTTAAGCCAGGAGGAAAAGCCCATTATCTATATCGATGAAATCCACAATATCGTGGGCGCGGGCGCGGTAAACGGCGGAACCTTCGATGTCTCCAACATGCTGAAGCCCTATCTGGCAGCCGGGCACATCCGTTTCATCGGCGCCACCACCTACGAGGAATACAAAAAGCATTTTGCGAAAAATAAAAGCCTGGTACGCAGATTCCAGAATATAGACATCAAAGAGCCCGGCGTGCAGGATACTGTTCTGATTCTGGAAGGTCTGCGGGAAACGTATGAAGCTTTCCACGGCGTAACCTATGAGGACGGCGTACTGGAATACGCCGTGGAGATGAGCGCTAAATATATCAACGAGCGATACCTGCCCGACAAGGCGATTGATTTGATAGACGAAGCGGGCGCCTACCGCCGGATGCACCCCATCGTGCAGAAGCAGCCGCCCACAGACGGAAACTCCGCTTGCCAGCATACGCAGGCCCCAGGGCAGACACAGCAATCTGCGGACGAGGCCCACACCTGCCCTCATATGTCTCCCTTCGAGCAGGGTGAGACGCAGACGCCGCAGATAGTAGACAAAGCCCTGATAGACGAAATTCTATCCAAAACATGTCAGATTCCCAAACAGATGGTGGAAAATGACGAAACCCAGCGCCTCGGGACTCTGGAAAACCGTCTCCTGAGCCGCATTTTCGGACAGAACGAGGCCGTCTCCCAGGTGGTCAATGCCGTGAAGTTCGCAAGGGCCGGGCTTCTGGAGGATGGTAAGCCTCTGGCCAGCCTGCTGTTCGTAGGCCCCACCGGCGTGGGCAAAACGGAGATTGCCAGAAGCCTTGCGGAGGAACTGGGCATCCGTCTCATCCGCTTTGACATGAGCGAATATGAGGAAAAGCATGCCGTAGCCAAGCTCATCGGCGCCCCTGCGGGATATGTGGGCTACGAGGAAGGCGGCCTGCTCACGGAGGAAATACGTAAATCTCCCCATGCCGTCCTCCTGTTGGACGAAATCGAGAAAGCCCACCCCGACATCTACAATATCCTGCTGCAGGCCATGGATTACGCCACCCTCACCGACAATCAGGGACGGAAAGCGGATTTCCGAAATGTTATTATCATCATGACGTCAAATGCCGGTGCAAGCCGGATTGGAAAGCACGGCATCGGCTTCCAGGGAAAGGATGTCAGCTCGGATATCCTGCTGGAGGAAGTCAAACGTACTTTCCAGCCGGAATTCCGCAACCGTCTGAGTCGGATTGTGGTATTCAACAGCATGGATGATAAAATGGCGGAGCAGATTGTGGAGAAAAAGCTTGGCGGGCTGCAGAAGATGCTTCTTCGGAAAAATGTAGAGCTGTCCGCCGATGCCCCGGCAAAACAGCTGATAAAGCAAAAGGGCATCAGCGCTGAATTCGGCGCCAGGGAAATCGAACGAGTCATCCGGGGCGAGGTCAAACCGCTCCTTGTGGATGAAATCCTGTTCGGCGCACTGAAGGACGGAGGACGCTGCTGCCTGACAGCTGAGAATAATAGCTTTCGGCTGGAGCTGACGCCTGACGGCTGAGAATAATAGCTTTCGGCTGGAGCTGCTGCCTGAGCATCCGGACTGCATTCATGCCGCCAGCCCAAAGTACACAAGCACCACGATGCCCAGCACAATGCGGTACCATCCAAACACCTTGAAATTATGCTTCTTAATATATCCCATCAGAAACCGGAGCACAAACAATGACACAATAAAGGATACCACCGTACCCGTTATCAGCAATGTCAGCTCCAGAGACGTAAATTCAAAACCGAATTTCACGATCTTCAGCAGGCTGGCGCCGAACATCACCGGAATGGCCAGAAAGAAGGTATACTCCGCAGCCACAGTCCTTGACACTCCAATGAGCAAAGCGCCCACAATGGTGGCTCCGGAACGGGATGTGCCGGGAAAAACAGCCGCCAGCAGCTGGAACACCCCGATGAGCAGCGCCGTCTGGTATGTGATCTGGGATAACCGCCGGATCCTGGGACGCCGCCCCCGGTTCCAGTTCTCAATCACGATAAACGCCACACCGAATACGATCAGTGCAATAGCCACAGACGTTGGATTATAAAACAGTTCGTCGAACACGTCGTCAAACAGGATGCCAATGACTGCCGCGGGCACACAGGATATCAATATCTTAAACCACAGGATCCAGATATCCCGCTTGAAATAAGACATTATTCCGGTTCCGCCTTCTTTCTCACGCTCCGCCCGGGTCAGCGCAAAGGGCCATATCCGTCCCCAGAACAGCACCACCACCGCCAGAATGGCACCCAACTGTATCACTACATCAAACATGCCGAAAAATTCCTCGCTGACATTCCCGCCTTCCGCCGCTGTCTGAAAGGGCATGATGCTTTCCAGCAGGATCAGATGCCCCGTACTGCTGATGGGCAGCCACTCCGTAATGCCCTCCACGATTCCATAGATAACTGCTTTTATGATCTCTATCATATTCCTCTCCAATCTCCTGCCTTTACAGGGCGGCAACCCCCTGCCGCTTTTCTCTTCTGAATACCTGCTTCCGCACCGAAAGCCAGACGCCCCACTCAGCGCTTCTCTTACTCAACATATGAATCACTGCATTCGGAAATGCCTGAAAATTCCCATTTTCCCAATCGCCGGGTTCCCCCGTCCGCCCTGGTTCATACGGTCTCTGCCGTCTACAGACATCTCAATTATAACGGAAACCACAGGAAAATACAATTCTAAAAATGCATCTTTGTTGACAGTGTATTTTTTTCGGTGTTATCCTTTTATAGTAAACCACATTTCAATTTTTACCCAGATACTTTACTGCTGTCGCGAAATATCCGTTTTCCAGACAATCTTTCCGGCAATTCCCAAAGGCTTCAAACTGCGGTGACAGTATTTTTATTGAGTTCCTTGCACAGCTGCGGCGCTATTACCTTGGCCGGGAGAGCAGCCCCGCATTCCACTCCGTGATACTGCGATTACACCAAACCGTATTTTCGAAATGTATATACTGAATATGCTGATTTCGGAAGAATCACTGGGGAGCGATGCATTAGGTAAATATCCGATTGGGTGTTAATAATCTGGAAAAATATGACGATAAAATTTATGGATAGATAGCTTATATTTTTATGCAAAGGAGTGATGACAATGGGTGTTCGTATCAACGTAGATTCGAGGCAGGATTATTCATATCTGTTCCAGGGCCTATCCGGCGGCAGTATGGGCAATCTGAATTTTCTCTCAGATTACGCCAGCATCAGGAACGGCAGTTACGGCAAACTGATGAAGGCTTATTACGGCACAGGGCAGACTTCAAGCACATCGTCCAGCGGCACAGGCAGAAGTTCCTACAATATCCTGGAGAAGCTTGAGCAGGAAAAGCGCAACCCGAAGGTTTCCAAAGATGTGCAGGAGGCGAATTCCAACCTGACATCAGGGCTTTCCTCCCTGAAGAATTCGATTGCAACACTGCAGAATGACAATACTTATACCAGCACGGACAACGGCCAGAGCGCAGCAGACAAAGCCGTTTCTGCCGTGAAATCTTTTGTGAGCGATTACAACAAAGTAGTGACAGCGGCAAAGGGCTCCACCCTGACCAGCCAGACCGCATACGTAACAAACATGATGAGCGCCACGGCGGCAAATGCTGACAAGCTTGCGGAAATCGGCATCAAAGTCAATGCAAAGGGCACGCTTGACCTCAACGAAGCAAAGCTTAAGGCAGCGGACATCTCTACCATACAGGAGATGTTTTCCTCCGAAGATGTCATGAGTTATGGTTCCAGGCTTGCGTCCCGGGTACAGTTTGCAAACACTGCATCCACGTCCACAACAAACAAGACCACCGGCACCAGCACTGGCACGGATACGGATAAGCAGGCGGCTGCATCCGGTGCGGCAGGGGTCAAGGCAGACGGCAAAGCGCTTGCATCCGCCGAATTATATAAGAAAGTGACGGATAAGGACGGCAAGGAGGGATACGATGTTGCGAAAATTTTTGCCACGGCCAAAAGCTTTGTCAACAATTACAACAGCATGCTGAAAACTGCCGAAGCCAGCACCAATTCCGGCGTAGTCGCGAATTTGAATTACATCAGGCAAAAAACGGCACAGAATGCAGACGCCCTGAAGCAGTTTGGCATCAGCGTGGACACAAAGGGCAGGATGACGATTAACGAAAGCACCTTCAAAAAATCCGATATGGCCCAGGTTCAGAAATTCTTCAGCGATTATGGCTCTTCTGTCGCCAGCAATGCTTCGCTTGTGGATTACTATATGACCACACAGGCGAATGCTGCCAACGGCTATACCGCTGCCGGCGGATATAATTTACTGGGAAGCTCTGGTTATACCGGTATCGTCTGAATCCGAAAAGAGGGTAAAAGGGAATATTTACGGGATGCGAATCAGCCGAAGTATCATGAATGATTCGCATCCCTTTTTATCTTGAATATTAACGCCCATTTCCAAAGGAGAATATGCCATGCCAGTCTACCAACTGACCGAAAACGAAATTTCTTTCCCTCATCCCACTCTGGCCCGCCGGGACGGCCTGCTGGCAGTGGGCGGGGATTTAAGCGTGGAGCGCCTGCTTCTGGCGTACAGCAACGGGATTTTTCCCTGGTATGAGCCGGGAGAGGATATTTTGTGGTGGTGCCCGAAGGAACGCTTTGTCATCTTTCCCGATGAGATACATGTCTCCCGTTCCATGAAGAAATATATGAAGAAACATCAATTTGATTTTCGCCTGAACCGGGATTTTGCCGACACCATACACCGCTGCCGTATCAAACGGGAATTTGAGGAAGGCACCTGGATTACCGACGAAATGGAGGAAGCATACTGCCGCCTCCACAGGGAAGGCTATGCCGTCAGCGCTGAAGTCTTCGAAGACGGCCAGCTGGCCGGAGGGCTTTACGGGGTATGCCTGGGAAAATGCTTTTTCGGAGAGAGCATGTTCTCAGAGAAAGAAAACGGCTCCAAAGCGGCACTGATTGCCCTCGCCCGGTTATTATCGGAAAATCATTTTCTTTTTATCGACTGTCAGTTTTATACAGAGCATCTGGAGAGCATGGGCGGACGGTCTATTTGCTGGGAAGAATATGACAGGCTGCTACAGGAGGGGCTCTGAATGCTGTCTTCACGCCTTGGTCTTACTCAATCATTCTTCTGCCATAATCCCTATTCTGCTTCGTATGATGTCCGCCACCTCTTTGAGGCTTTTCTGGCCCGCAAAGTAATACGCTGCTTCCTCCTGCACTATCCGAAGGGCTTCCGTGTCCCCTCTTTTTATCATCCTGGCTCCCTCCACCATCCTTCTGAGGCTGTCCGTGTCCTCCGGCCTGGGAGCGAAGACCTCTATTGCCTCCCCGTTCATGTCATAGGTCAAAATCGGCGCTTCCCGCCGCCTGCCGTTCCTGTCGGTATGCCATTGCACCCTTTCCGCATTTTTCAGCTGCTGCTCAAACCTGTCCTTGTCTATGGAAAAAGCATAATTGGGGGTTATTTTCTCCTGCCATTCCTGGGTGAAGAAGCTTTCTATAAATTTCCAGGCACCGTCCTTATGGCGGCTCTGGGCGCTGACCGCGTAACAGTTGTCCGCATACAGCATCATGCCATTTCCCGCCCCTCCCGGATATCCCACGAAAGCCACATCCTCTCCCCACTCGGCTTTATGGAACATGTAGGTCTCCGAATCCATCAGGACGAAACTCTCAAACAGAAGCTTCCCGTCCTGCCTGAGGGAATCATCGGGAATATATACTGCTTCTTCCGGCATATATCCCGCCAGCCTGATATACTTTTCCAGCAGGCCGTCCTCCAGGACGGAAGCCCCATCCTCCCCTCCAGCCCCAAGCATGACCGAAAGGCAATATTCCAGCATATGGCTCTTACTGGACATGGTATCCCGCAGTTCAGGCTCTTCTTCCAGGACGCGCAGCAGTTCATCTGCCGTCCATGTCTGTCCCGCCGGCGCCCACTTTTCTTTTGTGATGAATCCTCCCAGCCGGAAATTCGTTGGGAGCATGTACACCTTTCCCTCCGTCTGCAGAGCCTGATAGACAGAGGGCAGCAGATTCTGCGGGCTGACGACCTGGCTGTTCTCCAGGTACGGCGTCAGATCTTCCAGTATCCCCCGTTCACCCATGGCCCTGTCGTCCATATAGCCGCCGTCCATCTGGAAGATGTCAGGCCCTGTCCCCGCTGTCAGCTCCGTATACAGGCGTATTGCCGCCTCAGACTCGTCTTCTGTGCCATAGTCCACCATCTGAATCAGGAAGTCCGGATTCGTCCGGTTGAACATGGCCACCGCCTGCCGGGTGGCAGCGCTGTCCGACACATACCCCAGTTTCAGTTCCGTCCGTTCCGTTCCTGTATTCCCGCCGTTCCATTGGGCCTCGTACAGGATATCGTCTTCCCTGAAGAGGAACCGGGGGGCTTGTGTATCTCCGTACATCCCGAGCACGCTGTCCCCCTGGATTCCAATATCCGTCCAATTGAATATTTTTGTATGTTCTCCCGTCGAAAGGTCGCACAGGAACGCTTCCATGTTCGTATACATATACAGGGTGTTTTCTCCGTTTCCTGTCCTGTTAAAGCGAGCATCCTGAGCGATATCCTTCAAAGTCCCAAAGCTTCCCTCTTCCCGCTGAAACGTGCCATGGACAGTTTGGAGATTCTCTGCCTGTAAAGTCAGCGCGTACTTCCCCCCGGCATACAGCACGTCATAGCTTCTGGGTTCTTTCCAGTCTTCCTTCCGGACGGTCTCCCCCTCCTGGGAAATCAGGCGGTATCCATACTTTGAAACCAGAAGGTAATCCCCTCCCGGCACTGCCCTTATGCTCCAATCCCATATGCTTCCTCCATCGCCCTGACAGAGGATGTCCAGATCTGCCACCGTCCTCTCACTGCCGTCTGCCGACACCTCCAGCAGCTTTGCCGAATCCTCTTCCTGCACAGTCTCTGCCAAGATGAAGCAGACACTTCCGTCTTCTCCTGAGGTGAAGTCTACTGCGATTCTCTCCTCATAGTCAAAAATACAGAACGGTTCCTCCGGGAAATCTAATGCGGATTTTACATAATAGAATCTCTGTGTATATGTGGCTTCCGCAGCATCTGTGCCCACATCATCTGTATCCGCTTCTGCTTCCTCTTCCGCTACTGCACCCTCTGCTTCCATCGCATCTGTTTCCACTATGATACTGTCCCCACAGCATCGGATGCCGGAAAAGGTTTCGTCCTCCTTCATCAGTATCGTCGCCATGCTCAAGCCTACTGCACCGCTGCCGCTTTCCTCCTGCGGGACAGCGCCCGCTGCCGCCCCACAGGAGGAAAGGAGTGCAGTAGATAGAACCAATATACTAACACTAAATGCCTTTATTCTCTTCATAATGTCCTGTCCTGATTCTTATCAATTCAATTAACCGAAATCAATCTGACTGTTCTGTTCATATCGCCCCAGGTTTTAATCGTGTTCTTTCCAGTCCCCATAAATACATCAATGTCATAACCCTCAATATCCTTTCCGCCATCTTCGGCTACACGGTTTCCTATGCCGGATATATTGACTGTGGCTCTTTTCCATCTTCCTCCGACCTTCGCCCTAGGAATATACTTGGGATCCACCGCAATTGTCCGTCCCTCCGTCGCCTCAGTTCCTGTTGCTGTAGTAGGCTTATCAATATATGAATAGCCGTTACCATTCCAATTGGATATACTTTCCTGAATCAGCTTTTCCTGTTCCATTCATTCTCACGTCGGCAAGGAAATCCGACTTGAATTTAGCGTCAGTGATTCCGGAAGCTGCCACCTTCGAAGCTCTGTAATCACTTTCCAGCGCCACTATGTAAGCCGTACAATAAAAAGGATTCTGATAATACGCGGTCACTCTCAGCGTGGCGCTGATTTGATATCTCCGTCTTTGTTTTATCTCTCAGTAGACACGATATGTACCATCTATTACTTCTACAGTAGTGCTAGTTACGTTTTCCACGAACACTTTATAGCTCCCTGACACCGAAGCAGTAAACTTATGCTCTACCTCTTTTCCTTTTCCCCAAATATACGTCTTTTTTCCATCTGGTTTGACGATTCCTACTTTTACGCTTATATTCTCCGGCGAAACCCCCATGCTCACGGATATAGTATCCCCTTCCTTGCATGTAAAAGCCTCCGTCTCTACCGCTTCTCCACCTCCTACAGTCCAGTCAAAGGTGACACGAGAACGGGTTGCACTATTCACATCCCCAGTTTTGACCACAATCCCCTCCGCATACCCCTCCTCTGTATACTCCTCATAATCGTCCACCCAGGGCACATACTCTTCTTCCTCCTCCACAGTCGTCAGATGATGCAGATACACATACAGATCCGCGCTCTTCACCGTGGCCGCATAAGCGGACACAGAACCCGCCGCATAAACCGCTCCTGCCAGAGTCACAGCTGCCACCTTCGTCACAAACCCTTTCTTTCTGTTCCTGTTCATTTCCTTCACCTTCTCCATCCTTTCTACCAATTCATTTTTGCTTTCCGTCAACTGTGCCGCCAATGTCCCTTCCGTGAAAAACAGCGCCATGTCCGCTATGACCTGGAAGTACTTTTTTGCCCCTCCGATGGCGCTGCACGCCCTGATGTCGCAGACATATTCGCCCCATTTCTGCACCTCCCGGCACAAAAGCCAGGCCAGTGGATTGAAAAAGTGCACAGCACGCAGCAACAGGACTCCCCATTTCAGAAGCATGGCACCCTGCAGATAATGCACGATCTCATGCATAAATATCACCTGCAGTTCATCCTTATCATAACGCTGTACAGGTAAGATGACCTTTGGGCGCAGTATGCCGCACATGCATGGTGCCGCAAAACAGTAAGAATAGGACACCTCCAGTCTCTGCCCCTTTCCTCCAAGACTCCGGTACATCTCCTCAAACTGGCTGCGGACTTCCGTCTCACAGGGCATCCGGCTTTGCAGCTTCCGGTGCAGCCGCCAGGCGTCCCGAACCAAACTCAGCACAAGCGCCCCTGCCCCCAGAATCCAGACCGCCAGGAATATCTTGCTTGCCAGGAACAGCCCGTATGACTTGCTGAACAGATAGCCATGCCCCAACTGCCTGTTCACCGCTTTCTGCTTTAGAAATACATAGCCCGCCGGCAGTAAAAAGCTGATTACCGTCATCTTCAGCAGCCTGAATCCGGCTCCGGCCAGGCCGGCTTTCTCCAGCGCCCGCCCGGCCAGGTGCCAGAACAGGAAGAACAGGCTCCCTGTGAAAGATGTCAGCAGGATCCCCCAGCTGAATTCAATCGTCCAGTCCATCCAAAGCCCTCCTGATCTGCTCCTTATCTTTTTCCGTCATTCCCCTGGCATGGAACAGGCCCATGACCAACTCTGCCGGATTCCCCCTGTACCAGAAGTCCATTTCCTCCTGCAGAAGCTTCACTTTGTATTCCGCCTCATCTTTGATCGCACGGACATAGGACAGCTTTCCCTTTCGGTAGACCCGGACAAAGCCTTTCTCCGACAGTTTCAGCAGGAAGGTCTGCACTGTAGTCCTGGCATATTCTTTGGCATATTTCACTTTCAGGGAGACCATCAGATCCGGCACCGAAATATCCTCCCCCGCGTCCCAGATCGTCTTCATCACTATGGTCTCCGCACTGCTCAGGTTTCTTTCCTCATTTAGAAAATTTTCACATGTTTTTTCCATTTTCACCATATCTTCCTCTCACATTTTTTCCCATTTAACTGCCTTGTTTCTATCTTACGACTTTTATAGTATTTTGTCAACAAGAGTTCTCTTTCATCCAGACCGCCTGATTGCACCTTTAGCGAAACTATGTTAAGATATTGCAGTTTATTACCTGCTATTTACGGTCACAAAACACCCATTGACAGCCCACCGGTTGCGCAGCAGAAAAAAATATATTACAATTATATCTGTCAGCAGCATATGAAAGCAAAACGCCAGGCCAGGCAGCATGACAGTTAAAATATCTTCTCTGCACCTACATGACAAATTGCCTGCATAGCCGCCGATAACGGAAGACACTATGGATGGAAAGCCAGCGAAGCAGGCAGATGCCTTTTTTGTATCAAAAGGCGAGCCTGCCGAAATCTGGCACGGGGACAGCAGGACACTGCCGTCCCTGCTGAAAGAGTGCCGGAATTTTGAAATTTAACTACGGTATCCTCATTGGTCTGCGCTACAATATTAAAATAGGGCACCTCAACCACCTCCTGTGTATATGGGATTCGTTGTTATTCTTTAAGATAAAACAATATTTTCCTCTTTACAAATTGCATATTGGGTATTATAATTGCATATGTTAATACGAATAATGCACTAGACGGCGCGGTATTCCATTTCGGGAGTGCTCCACCCGAACGGTGTGTTCGTAAAAAGGGGTCTCTTGATGGTGTCTGTTTACAGGTGCTCTAGTCAAGTGGCTCTTTTATTTTTCCCCATTTCAAATAATCGTACATAAGAATTATCTTTCTTAAATATGACTTTGCTCCATTATCCAGATGCTCTAACACCATACTGTCTTCTTCAAATAATTCATGTAAAATAATCTCCAGTTCATTGACATCCATTTGCTGTTCTGTCAAGTATGTAATCATTCTTAGCGCTTTCCCGACATTATCTTTCTCCTCATCCCATATATCCTTAGGACTGGAATAATGTCCAAGATATTTTCTTTGTTTCACGATAGTTGCATTGATAAGATTTTCAAATTTACGTCCAGACGCATATTTTTCACATTCCTCATGAGCTTCTATTGCCTCTGACAAATACTTAAACACTGGCAGCTGGTAGGAATTTTGTTTCAGCAATATCGCAAAAGCGTTATGGATAATCTCATCTGCCGTAAACTCAATGTCCTCAGTAACAATATTTCTATACCAATCATTCCCCTTCATTCCAACAAGACCGCGCAGCCCTACGTCAGATGCTTTCGCAATTGTCAAAATCAGCTCATCATCCTTTACTCGTTCATCGTCTATTTCCGCAATTCGCAATCGTCCTGTCGGATTTGCTGTCAATGTGTACTCATAAAGTTCTTCCTTAAATCGCCGCAGAACTTTTGCCGGAAGCATTGATTTCTTATTTCTCATACTTCGCATACTGATATATGCTAAAGAATTATAAAAATCAATTGCTCC
>CAJUFB010000048.1 GCA_910585805.1 uncultured Acetatifactor sp. | reverse complement strand
ATAACTTTAAAAAGGAATGTGGCATATTACGGGTATATTTACGCCGACCGGATGCTCTGCGGAGGTCTTGCTTTGTATATGCTCAGGTGGTAAAATAAAAAGAAATATTTTGAAAAGGAATTGCAGCCATGACCAGAGAAATGAAGAATAAGCTGGAAGCCTGCTTCAGTCCCGGAGAAAGCCCGGAAGACTGCTGTGGTGCGCTTTCCTATATGAAAGAAAATATAGGGCAGGTCAGCTTTGGGGATGACAGCGACATGAGTGATATGATTGATATCATGATACGGGCGCTGAAGTTAGACGTATGCAATATAAAATTTGTGGAGTTTCTGATTGCCAACGGTTTTGACATCAACTATAAACTGGCGGGAAATAACTGCCTGCTGCTGAAATATGTGGAGGACGTATTGGAGAATGGCGCGTTGGAGCTGGAAGTGATAAAACAGCTGGTCGGGCTGGGGGCAGATGTCTGCGCCGAAACGCTGGACGGTGGCAACATACTTTCTCTTTTGGCAGGACGGGACGAAGCAGCGGCTGTTTATGTGGCCGGGCGTTATGATCTGACACAGTTTGACCGGGCGGACCAATACGGTGCAACGCCTTTGATGTATGCGGCAATGAGAGGATACAACAGGCTTGCCGGAATGCTGATCGATCAGGGGTTCGAGGTAAACGCCACAGGCTGTGCGGCTGCCTCGGACAAAGAGCTGGAGGTAGAAACGGATGGCGTATCTCCGCTTGCGCTTGCCATCCGATTCGGTAATGTGGAGATGGTCCGTATGCTGCTGGCGGCAGGAGCCGATGAAACCGTTTATGATGCGGAAGGAAATCCGCCTGTTTTTTCATTGGTGAGTTACCCGGTTGACTTTTTCCGTGATTTTTACGGAAACCGCGTCACGGACGAACATCCTGTTTTTGCACACAAACGGGAAATTGTCTCTTTGCTGGAACAGTTGGACCTTACGAACGCGGAAGGATACACCGTGCTTATGAAGTCGCTGCTTCCCATGAGATTTTGGTATACCGGACACAGGGAAGGGATTTCACCTCGGAAGAATCTTTCGATTACATTGGAGCTGATAAGGAAAGGAGCGGACGTAAATGCCATAGGAAATGACGGCAAGCGCCCGCTGCACCAGGCTGTGGTGGCAGCAGAGGAGGCCGCGAGGGCGTTGGTGAAGGCCGGCGCGGATATCGATGTACAGGATAATGAGGGCAATACGCCCCTGATGTATGCCTGTATGAGAGCAAAAGAGGAAACAGTGCTCTGGCTTTTAAAGGCAGGTGCGGACTATGAGCTCCGGAATAACGAAGGAAGGACTGCGGAGGACATTGCGACGAAAAGAGGATATTCCCGGGCTCTGGAATTGATGAAGTCTGACGATACCCTGGTGCAGGCCTGCAAAAATAACCAGAAGGGGGCTGTGCAGGTGATTCTGAAAAGCGGCTGTGCAGACATAAACGGGCGGGATGAAGCAGGCAGCACGCCTTTGCTCTACGCCTGCCGGAATAATGCGCCTGACATCGTAAAAATGCTGCTGGACCATGGGGCAGATGCGAACATTTGCGATGAGAAAGACTTTATGCCGCTGCATTATGCGGCAGCACTGGGCAATATGCCGGTCATCAATCTGCTGGTAACAGCCGGAGCGGACGTAAACAGCACGGCCAGAGGCGGTCATACCCCGCTGATGTTTATGGCAAAGAACGGGAAGATGGCTGCAGCACTTCAGTTTATTAAGAATCCGGAGGTCGATGTCAGCATCAGGGATAATACCGGCCGGACAGCGGTTAACTATGCCATTGCGGCCGGACAGCAGCAGCTTGTAAAGGTATTTTTGCCGTTGTTGGGAAAGGGTATGGATGATACGGATGCCGAGGGTAATACGATGCTTCATTATGCCTGCAATTTCGGGCAGCCTGAAATAGTAAGGCTCCTTCTCCAGAGAGGCCGGGACAGCGTAAATAAAACCGATGACAGCGGGGAAACCCCTCTTATGATGGCGGCAAGGAACTCCAATCTGGTGATTGTAAAGCTGCTGCTTGAGGCCGGCGCGTCGGCAGAGGGAGCAAATGGAGAGGGGGTTACGGCGCTGCATCTGGCGGCCGTGAAAGGGAACGCATCTCTGGGAAAGGCACTTCTCGATGCCGGTGCGGACATCAACGGAAGGACAAGAGAAGGACACACGCCGCTGATGTATGCCATTGCGGAGGAAAAAAGCGAATTTGCGGAAATGCTGATTCGGGAAGGCGCTGATGTGAATGCCGTGGACAATGAACAGGGCAGCGCAATGTCTTATGCGATTGAGGCGGAAATGCCGCAGATTGTGGAACTGTTAATCGCGGCGGGGGTGAAGGGCTGATGAGGCATGTGCAGAAAATGGAAAATGAATTTGTTCAGCGTAGCTGTTGGTACTGAGCTTACGGAATGAAAAGGCTTTATGGACTGGAAGAGTCCGGTGAAAAGGTTTCGGGACGGAAAAGGCCTCGGAGCGGAGACGGTACCGGATATGAGGAGAAAAGACTATGGAATATACAAAATGGGATAATTTAAACCATAAGTTTAATATAGGCGAGCTTCGCGCGGCGGCGGAATCCGGCGATGCGGATGCACAGTATGAGCTGGGGTTCTGCTATATGTCAGGACTGGGTGTGGAAGAGGATGCGGCGCAGGCAGCCGCATGGTACGGAAAGGCGGCAGAACAGGGCAATGCCCATGCCCAATGCAGTCTGGGCAACTTCTACAAGGAAGGTTACGGCCTGGAACAGGATGAGGCCATGGCGGTCCGCTGGTACGGCAGAGCTGCGGAGCAGGACGATGCGGACGCACAATATGAGCTTGGCCTGTGCTGCGAGACCGGGCGGGGCATGGCGCAGGATGCTGAGGCGGCGGTCATGTGGTACTCGAAAGCTGCCGAGCAGGATATGTCGGATGCGATGCATGCGCTTGGACGCTGCTATGCCACCGGTACAGGAACGGAGAAGGATGACGGGCTGGCCACATTCTGGCTTGCCAGATCCGTCGAGCAGGAAGAACAGGACTGGGACGAGGCGGAGTATGATGACGAGGGCTGGGACGAAGATGACGACGAAGACGAGGACTCTGATGAAGACAGGGATGGAGACGATGAGTCCGACGAAGATTGGGATGATGGCGACGAATCCGATGAAGACGATGAGTCTGATGAAGACTGGGACGATGACGATGATGAGTCCGATGAAGACTGGAATGATGACGATGATGGGTCCGATGAAGACTGGGACGAGGAGAAAATAATACAGATTCTGCAGGAGGCCGCCGCGTCGGGGAACGTTGGGGCACAGGCACAGCTTGCCGGATGCTATTATAACGGCATGGGCGTTCCGGAGGATATGGAACAGGCGGTTTACTGGTTTACCCAGGCTGCCATGCAGGGATTTGCGCCTTCCCAGCGAAGCCTTGCCATCTGCTACGAGCAGGGAGAGGGCGTTCCCCGGGACGACAGGGAGGCTGTCCGCTGGTACCGTAAGGCGGCGGAGGGCGGCGACGTATTCGCGCAGTATGAGCTTGCCCTGCGCTGCGAGACAGGACAGGGCGCAGATTTGAACTTCGGGGATGCCGCTTCCTGGTTTGCCAAAGCCGCCGCCCAGGGATATACCAAGGCACAGTACCGCCTTGCCCAGTGCTATGAGACGGGACGGGGCGTGGAGCGGAATCTGATGAAAGCCTCAGAATGTTATCTGGAGGCGTCGGAGAGCGGCAGCAGGATGGCAGGCCGCAGGGTACGGGAATACTATAAGGACGGGATGCTCAACCTTTGGCTGACGACAGAAGGGGAAAGCGGCGACAAAGCTGCATCGGCTGCCGCATTGGACAAACTGGGAGACAATTACAAACATGGCCTGGGCGTGAAAAAAGACTGGGCGAAGGCTGTGGAGTATTACCGTGCGGCGGCTGAGGCCGGCAATGCCGCAGCACAGCGCAGCCTGGGCTACTGCTATAATTACGGCGAGGGTGTGGAGCAGGACATGGAACAGGCCGTCTACTGGTACACGAAAGGCGCGGAGGGCGGCGACCCGGATGCCCAGCGTAACCTGGGCAACTGCTATTTCTTTGCAACGGGCGTGGAAAACGATGATGAAAAGGCGTTTTACTGGTACTCCCAGGCGGCCGGACAGGGGCATCCCCAGGCGATACAGCAGGTTGGATACTGCTATGACCTGGGACGGGGTGTGGAACAGGATTACGGTAAGGCAGTCAGTTGGTATCTGAAAGCAGCTGAGGAAGACGATGCCGCAGCACAGCATAATCTGGGCATCTGTTACAAGCGCGGCAAAGGGGTGGAACAGGACGGGCGGCAGGCGGTATACTGGTATACGAAAGCTGCCGAAAACGGCCACGCAGGGGCACAGAATAATCTTGGCGCCTGCTATAAGGAGGGCGAGGGTGTTGAGCAGGATTACGGCAAGGCAGCATACTGGTACCGCAAAGCCGCCGAACAGGGTAATTCCAATGCGCAGTACAATCTGGCTTTGTGCTACGAGGACGGCGAAGGTGTGAAGCGGGATGAGAAGCAGGCTGCCGCGTGGTACAGAAAGGCGGCGGAACAGGGGGACGAGGACGCGCAATATGAGATGGGTGTGCGCTGCGCCAACGGAACAGGCGTGAAACAGGACGATACATGGGCGGCGAAATGGTATGAGAAAGCGGCAAAGCAGGGGCATGTGGAGGCGCAGCTGGAGTTCGGGCAATGCTGCTACAGCGGTGTGGGCGTGAGACAGGATCAGGCACAGGCCGTCCGGTGGTTCACGAAAGCGGCAGAACAGGGAAACGTCCCCGCACAGGCCAGCCTGGGCATATGTTATGAGAACGGGCAGGGAGTGGAGCAGGACGAAGAGACAGCCGTCAGCTGGTATACCCGGGCGGCAGAGCAGGGAAATTCCACGGCGCAATACAATCTGGGGGTATGCTTCGCAAAGGGTGTGGGTGTAGAACAGGATTGGGTCCAGGCCATTGCATGGTACACGAAAGCCGCAGTCCAGGGAGACAGCAGCGCACAGGTCAATCTGGGCAACTGCTACTGTATGGGCAGAGGGGTGGAGAAGGATATGAGACAGGCTGCCGTATGGTGGGAAAAGGCGGCCCGGCAGGGCGACGCCGGTTCCCAGTACAATCTGGGGCAGTGCCTGTATTTCGGAAATGGCGTGGAGCAGGACTACGAACAGGCAGCCATGTGGTATGCCAGGGCGGCAAAGCAGGGATATGTCCGCGCGCAGTATAATCTGGGCGTCTGCTACGAGAACGGCACCGGAGTAGAATGCGACCTGGACATGGCTGCTGCTCTGTACAACGCTGCCTCCGTTCAGGGCAACGCAAACGCGCAGGCCGCGCTGGAACGGCTTGGGATGTGAACATCAGGCGGCTGCCTGCGGAAGAGCTGAAAATGTGAACACAGACGCTGTGCAAAAGATACACAAAAAGGGTTGTCGGGAAACAGCTGCATTCCCACAATATATGCTATGGTGCTTTGAGAACCAATGCTATATATTGTATGCGGATGTCGGTTTCCGACAACCCCTTTTGCCTTGTCACGGACGAAGCCGGGGGTATAATGTACTTCACGGACAGAATGGAAGGACAGATGTTGGACAGCCTTATCGGCAGCAGAATAAAAACAGAATCTCTGGTTTGTTTCAGAGTGTACAATATCCGGCTGCCGATATCAAGGTAAAATAACCTTATTTTCAAAGAAAAAAAGGATTTCCGTTTCCAGCGCAGAATAATAATATCAGGAGAAAGTTTTTCATGCATGTAAGTTTTTGCAGTGTTCTTTTTACCATTGCGCGGAATTCTCACGGATTCTCACCGTTTTCCACGCATTATGCTGCAAAAGCGCAGATGGGAGCTGCTATGACGATCAGAGAAAATGTGGAACAATGGGAAAGGGAGTATCTAAGTCCGTATGCTTCTCACAGCGTGGATTCCAGGGGACGGACCAGGGCGGAGAAGCAGTGTGATATCCGGCCCGTTTTCCAGCGTGACAGAGACAGGATCATCCATTGCAAGGCATTTCGGCGCCTGAAGGACAAGACGCAGGTATTTCTGACGCCGGAGGGGGATCATTACCGGACCAGGCTGACTCATACTCTGGAGGTGTCACAGAATGCCAGAACCATTGCCAAGGCATTGCGGCTGAATGAGGAGCTGGTGGAGGCCATTGCGCTGGGCCACGACCTGGGACATACGCCTTTCGGGCACGCGGGGGAGCGGGCACTGAACCGGGTGTGTCCATTGGGCTTTGAGCATAGTCTGCAGAGCGTGCGGACGGTGGAAAGACTGGAGAAGGGAGGGCTGGGGCTGAATCTGACCTACGAGGTGAAGGACGGTATTCTGAACCATCAGACCATAGGCAAGCCCCATACGCTGGAGGGTAAGATTGTGCGACTTTCCGATAAGATTGCCTATATCCATCACGATATGGACGATGCGGTGCGGGCCGGCATTCTGAGTGAGAGTGATGTACCTGCGGAGATCCGGGAAGTAATCGGCAGCACTCCCGGGGACAGGCTGGATTGTTTTATCCACGATATTGTGACAAACAGTATTGGGAAAAACGATGTCCGGATGTCTCCTCCCGTAGAGGAGGCCATGATGAAAATGCGGAAATTTATGTGCGATAATGTATACTATAATCCTCTGGCAAAGAGCGAGGAGAGCAAGGCGGAGATGCTGATGGAGACTTTGTATCAGCATTTCATGAAGAATATCGATGAAATGCCGGGGGAATTTCTGGACCTGCTGTCCGAAGGCGAGGCCAAGGAACAGGTGGTCTGTGACTATGTGGGGGCCATGACGGACCGCTTTGCAATTGCGACCTATGATGATATCTATATACCGAAATCCTGGTCGGTCTGAGAAGAACACGAAAAGGGATGACAGGGTATGCTGAGACGCACTCAAATCTGCAGAAGAAACGGGTTTGACGTATGGCGGTCTTTCCGAATAAGAGAGGAAGCTTATTCGGGCTGTGCGGTTTCGGAAGCGCCGGAATCCGAATGGAGGTAACATGTTTTATTCTGATGATATAGTGGAGGAAGTCAGGACGAAAAATGATATCGTGGAAGTAATCTCGGAGCATGTGCGTCTGCAGAAAAAGGGCGGCCGCCACTGGGGACTATGTCCTTTTCACAACGAGAAATCACCGTCTTTTTCCGTCAACGGCGACCTTCAGGTGTACCATTGCTTCGGCTGCGGCGCGGGAGGGAATGTCTACACTTTCGTGATGAACTATGAGAACTACTCCTTCCCTGAGGCGGTGAAAATGCTGGCGGAGCGGGCGGGGGTGCAGCTGCCGGAGGCGGATGAGTCGGAGGAAGGACGCAGACGGGAGAGCAGGAGAAGCAGGCTGCTGGCTGTCAATAAGGAAGCGGCGAAGTTTTTCTATTACCAGCTGCGCACACCCCACGGAGAGCCTGGCTACAGATATCTGAAGAAAAGGGAGCTCTCCGACGAGACCATGCAGCGGTTCGGCCTGGGATATGCGGGGAAGAACGGTGCCATGCTGGTGCAGTATCTGCGGGGAAAGGGATTTGAGGACGACCTGATTCAGGAGGCCGGGCTTGCCAGTCATTCCGAGAGATACGGTATGGTCAGCCAGTTCTGGAATCGGGTCATGTACCCCATTCAGGACATCAATAACCGGGTCATCGGCTTCGGCGGCCGGGTGATGGGGGACGGGGAGCCGAAATATTTAAACTCTCCCGAGACCCCGATATTTGACAAGCGGCGGAATCTGTACGGGCTCAATTATGCCAGAAGGGCCAGGAGCTCCAACATCATTCTCTGCGAGGGTTATATGGATGTGATCGCCATGCATCAGGCGGGCTTCAGGCAGGCGGTGGCATCCCTGGGGACTGCTTTCACACCGGAGCAGGCGGCGCTGCTTCGGCGGTATACAGACAATGTGCTGTTGGCCTACGACAGCGACGGTGCCGGAGTCAAGGCGGCGCTGCGGGGCATCGGCATTCTGCGGGAGGCTGGATTGACCGGTAGAGTCATCAATATGCAGCCCTACAAGGATCCGGATGAATTTATGAAAGCGCTGGGACGTGAGGCGTTTGAAGAGCGCATCAGCCAGGCGGAGAACAGCTTTTTCTTTGAGATCAGGATCCTGGAGAGTCAGTTCCATATGGAGGATCCGGAGGAGAAGACGAAGTTCCACCGGGAGATCGCGCGGAAGCTTTGCGCTTTTTCCGAGGAGGTGGAGCGGGACAATTATCTCCAGGCAGTGGCGGAGAAATATTTTATCGGAGTGGAAAATCTGCGGAAGCTGGTTGTGGGCTATGCGGCGCAAAACGGGCTTGCAAGGCCGGTGGAGCGGCCCAAATCAGGCGTACGCTCGAAGAACACTGCTGAGGACAAGGCGAAACGCGCCCAGCGGTTGCTGCTCACCTGGATTGCGGACAAGCCCCGGCTGTACGGCAAGATAAAGAAATATATCTCTGCCCGGGATTTTACGGAAGGCGTGTGCCGGCGGGTGGCGGAGAGGCTGTTTCAGGAACTGGAGCAGGGAACCTTTAATCCGGCGGGCATTATCAGCATGTTCGAGGAGGAAGAAGAACAGAGGGAGGCCGCAGCGCTTTTTTCGGCAGAGCTCCCGGCGCTTGACACGGAGCAGGAGATGGAGAAAGCATTCCGTGATATCCTGCTCTCCGTGAAAAAGAACAGCTATGAATATCATGTATCGCGCATGGGAACGGATGTCAGCGCGCTTACGCAGGCCATAGAGGGAAAGAAAGCGCTGGAAGAACTGGCAAAAGCGCATATTTCCCTGGATTAGGGTTAAGATATTGGAAAAACCCATGTATTTGCATGGATGATCTACAGGAAAATGCGCGGGGCAGTAACCGGGATTACAGTGGTCATTTGGGAAATTGACCATTTGACGCCCTGAGCATAATATGTAATAACAGGGCTTGCGGAGCGGCTCATTCGCGAAGCGGTTCCTGTGATATAAAGCAGACAGGGGAATGGTAACGGGGAAGACATCTCCCGGGGAAGGATGGAATCACTACAATGGATGAAAACATACGGGCAAAATTTGAGGAGAAAATAAAAGAGCTCCTGAACATGGCCAAAAAGAAGAAAAATGTACTGGAATATCAGGAAATCAGTGACTTTTTTGCGGATATGCCTTTGGAAGAGGAACAGTTCGAGAAGATTCTGGACGCATTGGAGCAGAGCAATGTGGATGTGCTCCGGATTACGGACGATGAGGTGGTGGACGATATCATCCTCACGGACGAGGACGATGTGGACATGGAAAATCTGGATCTCACCATACCTGACGGCATCAGCCTGGAGGATCCGGTCCGCATGTATCTGAAGGAAATCGGCAAGGTTCCCCTTTTGTCCGCAGACGAGGAGATCGAACTGGCACAGCGCATGGAACTGGGAGATCAGGAGGCGAAAAAGCGCCTGGCGGAAGCAAACCTGCGTCTGGTGGTCAGCATTGCCAAACGTTATGTGGGACGCGGTATGTTGTTTCTGGATCTGATCCAGGAAGGAAACCTGGGCCTGATCAAGGCTGTGGAGAAATTTGACTACCGCAAGGGCTACAAGTTCTCCACCTATGCTACCTGGTGGATCCGTCAGGCCATCACCAGGGCTATCGCAGATCAGGCGAGGACTATACGGATTCCCGTTCATATGGTGGAGACCATCAACAAGCTGATCCGTGTCAGCAGGCAGCTGCTTCAGGAGCTGGGGCGTGAACCTACTCCCGAAGAGATTGCGGAGGAGATGAATATGCCTGTGGACAGGGTCCGGGAAATCCTGAAGATCAGCCAGGAGCCGGTTTCCATGGAGACTCCCATTGGCGAGGAGGAAGACAGCCATCTGGGAGACTTTATCGAAGATGACAAGGTGCCCGTGCCAGCGGATGCGGCGGCTTTTACGCTGCTGAAGGAGCAGCTGGTGGAGGTACTGGGGACTTTGACGGAGCGGGAGCAGAAAGTTCTGCGTCTGCGATTTGGCCTGGATGACGGCCGCGCCCGTACGCTGGAGGAAGTGGGCAAGGAGTTCAAGGTGACCCGTGAGCGCATCCGCCAGATTGAGGCAAAGGCGCTCCGCAAGCTGCGCCATCCAAGCCGCAGCAGAAAGCTGAAGGATTATCTGGATTGATGGCAGACATGGCAGGGATGAAAATAAGCGACACAGCACAGTGTGTGTCAGAAAACGCAGCATCAGCAGAGAGACTGTCGGGAAGCGGGGAGGTAGCAGATGGACGGGAAGGACGCGGAGAAGCAGCAGAGAGCAGGGGGACGACGGCGAAAAGCAGGCAGAGCAGCAAAGTAATGTTATCAAAAAGGCTTCAGATGCTGGCAGATATGGTGACACCGGGAAACCGCCTGGTTGATGTAGGATGCGACCATGGGTATCTGTCCATCCGCCTGGTTTGCGCTGGTATCTGTCCGGGGGCGATCGCCATGGATGTGCGGGAGGGACCGCTGGCGGCGGCGAAAGCGCATATTGCGGAAGCACGATTGGAGGACTACATAGAGGTGAGATTGTCCGATGGCCTTGCAGAGTGCGGGCAGGGTGAAGCAGACACGCTGGTATGCGCAGGCATGGGCGGAAGGCTGATGGAGAGGATTCTGAGAGACGGTCTGGAGAAAGCCCGCAGTATGAGGGAGCTGATCCTCCAGCCCCAGTCGGAACTGCCGCAGTTCAGGGCGTTTCTTCGGGAAAACGGTTTTGCCGTGGTTGACGAAAATGCCGTCTTTGAGGAAGGCAAGTACTATTTTGCCATGAAAGCGGTGTATAGACCGGAAACGGGCAGGATCCGGGAACACAGGGCGCCGGGAGAGGATTCGGAAGCAGATGCCGAAGCATCGGCAAACGGCGGAAACGGGAGCGGCAAACGGGATCCGGATGCTGCGGAAGAAAGAGAGGAACGGCAGCGGCTGTACGAGTTGTACGGCGGGCTGCTTCTGCAGAAAAAGCACCCGGTGCTCCTGCAGTATCTCCGCCAGAGAGAAGATTATATCGGGATGCTGGAAAGATCACTGGCATTTGCGGGTACCCGGAAAGCGGAGAGACGTGTGGGAGCATTACGCTGTGAGCTGGAAGATATAAGGGCAGCGCTGGCTGTATATTCCGGCGGAGCTATGACCTGAAGCGGTACGGATGGGGTTATGTTCGCGGTGAAAAGGATGCGGTGAGATGCGGCTGACAGGTCAGAGAGCGGCAGGGGGAATGAAGAAAGAGGGAGGTCAGGTATGGTTACGGTTACAATTCGAGGAGAGCAGAAACAGGTGCAGGAGGGAACTGCATATGAGGCCATCGTTTCGGAATATCAGAAGGAATATGGCGGCACTATCGCAGTAGTGTCAGTAAACGGCAAGATCAGGGAGCTTTTCAAGAGAGTCAGCAGGGACTGTGAAGTGGACTTTTTCACTCTCAGGGATGATGTGGGGCATAAAACTTATGTGCGTACGGCTACCATGCTCTTTCTGAAAGGGATTCATGATGTATTCGGTGCGGAAGCGGCCAGGAAAAGCTGCGTGGAATTTACCATAGGCCGGGGAATCTATGTGAATACCTTCGGCGAAGTGCCTGTCAGTGAGAAGAGTGCGGAACGGATCATGGAGAGGATGGGACAGCTGTCGGAGGCGAATGAGCCGTTCATGAAGCATTCCTATCCCATAGATGATGCGGTGGCGCTGTTCCGGGAAAAGGGCATGGAGGATAAGGTGAAGCTGTTCCATTACCGGATGAGTTCCAGCATCAATGTATATGAAATAGACGGATATTGTGATTATTACTATGGTTACATGCTGCCCAACGCGGGTTATGTGAGATGGTACGATGTAGTCCCTTATAAGAACGGCTTCATGCTGGTGCTTCCCACCCAGGCCAATCCCACAGTGGTGGAGCCTTTCACGGAGAGCAAAAAGCTGTTTCAGACCATGGAGAATGCCATGGAGTGGGGCAGGACGGCCGGCATCGAGACGGTTGGCGATCTGAATGATCAGATCTGCAACGGTTCCATGAGTGATCTTATCCTGGTGCAGGAGGCGGAACAGGAAAGAAAGATCGGAGAGATTGCCAAGGATATCGCAGGGCGTGAAGGCGTGAAGTTCGTCATGATAGCAGGCCCCTCCTCCTCAGGCAAGACCAGCTTCTCTCACAGGCTGTCCATTCAGCTGCGGACTCTGGGCAAGATACCCAGAACCATCGCTCTGGATAACTACTTTGTGAACAGAGAGCAGACGCCCAGGGACGAGAACGGAGACTATAATTTCGAGTGTCTGGAAGCCATTGATGTGAAACTGTTCAATGACAATATGGTAAGTCTGCTGGCAGGTGAGCGTGTGGAAATACCCGCATTCAACTTCAAGACCGGGCAGAGAGAATACCGGGGAGATTTCATGCAGCTGGGGGAAAATGATATCCTGGTTCTGGAGGGTATCCACGGTTTAAATGAGAAGATGTCTTATGCGCTTCCGGAAGACAGCAAGTACAAGATTTATATCAGTGCCCTGACCACCCTGAATGTGGACGGACATAACCGGATCCCCACTACGGACGGGCGTCTGCTGCGGAGGATGGTCCGGGATGCCCGCACCAGGGGCGCCAGCGCTCAGAGGACGATCCAGATGTGGCATTCCGTGCGCAGAGGCGAGGAGGAAAATATCTTCCCTTTCCAGGAGGAAGCCGATGCCATGTTCAATTCGGCGCTGATCTATGAGCTCGCCATGCTGAAGACTTTCGCGGAGCCGTTATTGTTCCAGATTCCGAAGGAGGCGCCGGAATATTATGAGGCAAAGCGGCTGCTGAAGTTCCTTGACTATTTCCTCAGCGTGCCCAGCGAGAGCCTGCCCAATAATTCCATCTGCAGAGAGTTTGTGGGAGGCAGCTGCTTTAATGTTTAATCATGTGTAACTGAAACAGGAGAAAGAGTATGAAAGTAGGGTTTATAGGAAGCGGAAATATGGGAGGAGCCATGATGCGCGGCATTCTGGCCTCCGGCAAATGTACGGAAGACGGGATCATGGCTTCGGATGCCATGGCAGGAGTCCTGACCGCTGTCGAAGCGGATCTGGGTATCATGACGTCCATGGATAATAAGATCGTGGCAAGTTTTGCGGATGTAATATTCCTTGCGGTAAAGCCGCAATATTATCAGGAGGTTATCGAAGAAATCAGGGATGTGGTCACTTTGGATAAAATAGTGGTCGCCATTGCACCGGGAAAGACACTGGAATGGACGCAGGAGATGTTCGGAAAACCGGTTAAGATTATACGTACCATGCCAAACACCCCCGCCATGGTCAGGGAGGGAATGATGGGGATGTGTCCGGGCGAACATGTCTCCAAAGAGGATATCGCTCTGGTAAGGGATATCTGCAGCGGGTTCGGCAGCACAGAGATTGTGGATGAGAACCTGCTGGATGTAGTGACGGCGGTCAGCGGCAGTTCGCCGGCCTATGTTTTTCTCTTCATAGAGGCCATGGCAGACGCGGCAGTGGCGGAGGGCATGCCCCGGGCGCAGGCGTACAGATTTGCCGCGCAGGCGGTGCTTGGCAGCGCGAAGATGGTACTGGATACGGGGAAGCATCCCGGGGAACTGAAGGATATGGTCTGTTCTCCCGGCGGAACCACAATCGAGGCGGTGCGGGTTCTGGAGGAAAAGGGTCTGCGGAGCGCGGTATTTGAGGCTGTGAAGGCCTGTGCGGACAAGGCAAGGAAGATGTAAGGAGATTTTATGAAATATCAGGTTAAGAATCATCAGCATATATTTGAATCGGAAACGAAATTCCGGCAATGCCATGGATCTACGGTCTGTCTGCTGCCTGACGGAAATACAGGGGCGGCGTGGTTCGGCGGAGAGCATGAGAAAGCGCCGGGGGTTGCGATCTGGTTTGCCAGGAGGGAAAACGGAGAATGGGAGGAACCCAGGAAGGTGGCAGACGCCGGAAATGTGCCCTGCTGGAATCCGGTGCTTTTTGCGGATGGGGAAAGGCTTCTTCTGTTCTATAAGGCAGGAGAAGAGATTGCGCGGTGGCAGACTTTCGTGAAGGAATCTTCAGACAGCGGGAGAACCTGGGGACAGGAAAAAGAACTGGTACCAGGAGACTTCGGCGGAAGAGGACCGGTGAAAAATAAATGCATCCGCTTACAGGACGGCGCGATCCTGGCTCCGGCTTCCACGGAGGAAAACGGGTGGGAATGTTTTACAGACCGCTCGGAGGATGGGGGGAAAACCTGGCAGAGAAGCGGCAATGTGCCCTTTGACAGGCAGATGTTGGCCGGAAGCGGTATGATTCAGCCCACACTCTGGCAGGATGAACGGGGAACCGTACATATGTTGATGCGAAGCAGTGAAGGCGCAATCTATCGGAGCGATTCCGAAGACGGCGGATTCAGCTGGAGCAGGGCCAGGAAGACGGCCCTGCCGAATAATAACTGCGGGATCGACGTGGCAAGGCTTGGAGACGGCAGGCTGGTACTGGTGTACAATCCTGTCTCCGGCAACTGGGCCGCCCGTTCCCCTATTGCCTTTACCGTATCGGAGGACAATGGGCGGAGCTGGAGCAATCCGGAGATCCTGGACCATGTGCCCTGTGACACCAACATGGAAAGAGCCGAATTTTCCTATCCCGCCATTGTGGCAGACGGCAATGATGTGTATATTACGTATACCTGGAAACGGAGAACCATTGCCTTCTGGCAGCTGCATTTTCCGGAGCGGAAGAAAAAGGAAGGGGTGCCGGAGGGCTTATGGCCGGTGATGCTGACTCCCTTTACCGATGATGAGGAAGTGGATTATGATGGGCTGCGGGCGCTGACCAGGTGGTATCTGAACAATGGGGCGGCAGGTTTGTTCGCCGTATGCCTTTCCGATGAGATGGAGCTGCTGACCGAGGAGGAGCGCCTGAAGATCACAGCCTGCGTGAAGGAGACGGCAGGTGAAGTTCCCGTGGCATCCACCGCATATGTGGATGTGCCGGAAGGAAATGCTCCCGTGTCGGGTAATTCGGATGCCGTGAAGAAGAACCCGGAAGCGGACGCGCCAGAAAATGCAGGCATTGCGGGAAGCGGAGGCGAGCCGGATGAACTGCCGTTTGGGGGGCCGCAGGATCCGGGCAGGCTGAATCTGGTGGAAGATCTGATTGCCTCCGTGGGCAGGACTGCTGCTGCAGGGGCGGATATCGTTGTATTGCTGACCAATTCTTTTGTTTACAGGGACGAGAGCGAAGACTGTATCAGGGAGGCTGTTTCCAGGGTTCTGGAGGCGGTGCCGGATGTCAGGTTTGGGCTGTATGAATGTCCGAAACCCTATAAAAGACTGTTTTCCCCGGAACTGGTGGCATGGTGCGCAGAAACGGGACGTTTTGTATTCTATAAAGAAACTTCGCTGAGCCGGGAGAGATTGAAGGAGAAACTGGAGGCGGTGAAGGGGACGCCGCTGAAGATTTTCAATGCGGATTCCTCTCTGATGTATGAATTCTTAAAGATGGGAGGTCACGGGCATTGCGGCGTCATGCTGAATTTTCATCCCGAGATCTATGCCTGGATGATGAAGAACTGGAATGAAGACAGACAGCAGGCGGAACAGATGCAGCAGTTGATGACGATAACCGCCCATATTGAGCGCCAATGCTACCCCAGAAGCGCAAAATATGCCTTGGGCAGAAGAGGGGTACCCATAGGGCAGGCCTGCCGGAGGGAGAATGCTTCACAGTGGGATGCCGGCTGTGAGAGGGCAGTGAACGATATGGAGAGATTTGTTGGGACTTATCTCATGGAACTGGAGAGAAAGTTTCTGACTTTTCAGTAAGCTCTTCACGGGAAACCGTGGCACCGGAAATCCGTTCTGTCATTCCGCAGTATTGGGATGGATCTTCCGGGGCAGGTATAATATGGGCGCGTCCGGCAGCGAGGTAGAGATATAGACCGCATAACTGGAAGCGAAAATGGGTAAAAGCGTCCCGGTATCGCAGGTTCCGTAAAAGGCGAACAATGTGAACAGAAAGGTATTCGGAATCAGGCTTACCAGTGTGTAATCGTTGTTCCGCCGCCACAGGAACCTGCGCCTGTCACTGTCAGGACAACAAAAGAACCAGGCATAACCTGGTTCTTTCTTCAGCGTGCGTTAGAGGATTCGAACCCCCGACCTTTTGGTCCGTAGCCAAACGCTCTATCCAGCTGAGCTAAACGCACATTTCGATATTATGAAATATCACCTGCAACGTCTTATATTATAATCCGGGCTGTATCAAAAGTCAAGCAAAATTTTAAAATAAATTGTATAAAATGTACGCAATTAAATTTGCCAGTTAACAGGTTTTCTTTTCCTTGCAATTCTTTCTATACTTTCATATAATAGAAACCAGATGATAAGGTTTACGAAGCGGCATTTTTCCGCGGCCGGAAATGCTCTGCCAGGTGGGGGAACTGTAGGGGATATGCGGAACTGGAAAATAAAACAGCATATCCCCGGGAAGTTGCCCAGAGGATTTACGGACGCATCTTTTCGCGGCCGGAAATGCTCTGCCAGGTGGGGTAACTGTAGGGGATATGCGGAACTGGAATAGGAGGATATTATGGCGAAAGACGATTATTTGAAAGCATTTAGATCAGGAAAAAAGGATTATCAGTCCAGGATGCTTCGGGGGATAAAGCCAACCTTGCAGGTACTGGATGATATCATGCCGGAGAAAGGCACTTATCATGAGGTGCCGCTGGGTCTGGTGCAGGTACCCATAGCGCAGATCGTAGGGACCAAGACAGTGGGGAGGAGCAGTTCGTTTGCGGGCAATTTTATGCCGATTCTCTATGAAGATTCGGAGTTCGCGTCCAAGTGGATCAATCTCAGTGAGAGCCAGAAGGACGAGGGCATCCGTGACCCCATTAAAGCTTATGAATATATGAATAAATTCTATGTGGAGGAGGGCAATAAGCGTGTCAGCGTCATGAAGTACTTCGGCGCTGTCTCCATTCCGGGCAATGTGACCCGCATTGTTCCGAAGCGTACCGAAGAGAAAGAAAATAAGATTTACTATGAATTTATGGATTTTTATCAGTATGCCCCGATTAACTATATCTGGTTTTCCAAGGAAGGAAGCTTCGCAAAGCTGGTGGAAGCGGCGGGAAAAGAGTGGGGAGAGGTGTGGACAGAGGACGAACTGCTGAAATTCAGCGCCCTGTATACCCGCTTTGTCTCCGAGTATGACGCGAAGGGAGGCAGCAAACTGAAGATCACGGAGGGAGATGCCTTTCTGGCATTCATTTCTCTTCACGGATATGATGCAGTCGATGAAAAGACAACCAATGAGCTTCGGGACCTGGTTGTGAAGACCTGGGAGGAATTCGAGCTTCTCCAGGAGGAAGAGGATATTGAACTGAAAATGCAGCCCAGCCATGAAAAGAAACCGCTGCCCCTGCTGAGCAAGCTGCTTCCGTTGGCTTCTCCCAAGCTGAAAGTGGCATTTATCTATGAGAAGACACCCGGAACTTCGGCGTGGACCTATGCGCATGAGCTGGGAAGATTGTACGTGGAGCAGATTTTTTCCGATGAGCTGACTACAGTCTGTTTCGAAAACGGAACAGAGGAAAATGTCGGTTCCCTGATACAGAAAGCCATTGACGCCGGCTGCAGGCTGATCTTCACCACTACGCCTCCCTTTGTACAGGCCAGCGTGAAAGCGGCCATCGCCAATCCGGAGGTGCGCATTTTAAACTGTTCATTGAACACTTCTCATCGCTATATTCGTACATATTACTCGCGGATGCATGAGGCGAAGTTCCTGATGGGCGCCATTGCGGGGGCCATGGCGGAGAACAGCAGACTGACTTACATTGCAGATTATCCGATCTTCGGTTCCATAGCCAATATCAACGCGTTTGCGCTGGGGGCGAAGATGATCAATCCCAGGGCGAAGGTTTACCTGGAGTGGTCTACTCTGAAGGAAGTGGATCTGGATAAAAAAATACGGGAAACCGGTTCTTCCTGTATCTCAGGGCGTGATATGGTGATTCCGGAGGAGGCTTCCCGGTTTTTCGGCATTTATCATATGGACGGGGACCATCCCAGAAACCTGGCGATGCCGTTGTATCACTGGGGTAAATTCTATGAGCAGCTGCTCCGGACCATATTGGATGGAACATGGAAATATGACGATACCGATTCCACCAAGGCGATCAACTACTGGTGGGGCATATCGGCGGGGGTGATAGATGTGGTTTGTTCCAGACAGCTCCCCATCGGAACCAGGCGTCTGGTGGATCTGCTGAAAGCAACCATCAGTTCGGACCGGTTCAATCCGTTTTCCGGCATTCTGTACTCCCAGGACGGAGTGGTACAGGAAGATCCGGACCGCAGTATGCTTCCGGAGGAGATCATGACGATGGACTGGCTGGCGGAGAACGTGATCGGTTCTATTCCGACGAAGGAAGAATTGACGGAGACAGCGGAACCCGTCATTAAGCAACAGGGTATAAAAAGCTGACAGCATGAACAGGGCAGCGGCAGAATCTTCTGCGTCCTGAACCCCCAATATGCGCAGGCATCGCTTTTGGGGCGGAGACCTTTCGGGGCAGAATATGCCGTCAGCTATGGGAAGAAAGGCTTTCTTATGAAAATTATGGTAATTGCGGACGAAGAATCAAAATATCTGTGGGATTTTTTCGAGAGAAGTATGCTGGATGGGATCGATCTGATTATATCCTGCGGAGATCTGGATCCGCGATACCTTTCTTTTCTGGTGACATTTGCCTCAGCGCCTTTGTTGTATGTTCATGGAAACCATGACAAGAAGTACGAACAGATCCCGCCGGAAGGCTGTATCTGTATTGAGGATGACATTTATATCCATAACGGGGTACGGATCCTGGGCCTGGGCGGCTCCATGCGCTACAAGCCGGGAGCTCATCAGTATACGGAAAAAGAGATGGAAAAGCGGGTTAAAAAGCTGCGGTTCAAGCTGTTCCGTAAGGGCGGCTTTGACATCCTGGTGACACATTCGCCGGCTTACCAGCTAAACGACGGGCGGGATCTGCCTCATCAGGGGTTTAAGGTGTTTCGCACATTGATGGAAAAGTACCATCCCAAATATTTCCTACACGGTCATGTACACATGTCCTACGGAAGGCAGCATAAACGATATGACAAATATCTGGATACGCATATTATCAATGCGTATGAGAGGTGTGTATTTGAGTTTGAGGATGAAAATCCCCAGGACCATATCCGCTGATGCGGGATTTTCCGAGAGTTGATTCTGTATTTGAGGATGACAGGTGACTGCTTTATCATGACATGCCTGGTCAGGTATGCTGTGATTTTCAGGAATACATGAGTTTCTGGCAATCCAGGTATTTGTGTATCTGAAAAAAGCGTTACAGTTTATACTCGTGAACGCATTTAATTGCCGCTTTCAGCTCTGGATTACCAATGGGTTCACTCGTTATACTGTGCAGAGGGCAATGAATTATGTTTGTGGGTATAAGTCAGGAAGAAGCAGGATTTAGAAGCGGGATTTAGAGAAGATGGATTCATAGAAAAAGGATTAGGAGAAAACGAGATGCGTCTGATTACAACAACGGAAAAGACAGCCGAAATATTCGGCGATGAGGAAAGCGTCCGCATTCTGGCGGAAGCGGGTTTTGATGCCATAGACTGGGGCTTTTTTGAGATGGCTGGCGGAGAGGGCATCTGGTGTACGGATGAGTGGAGGGAGCACGCTCTGCGTTTGAAGAAACTGGGGGAGGAATACGGGATTGGTTTCGGCCAGGCCCATGCGCCTTTTCCCTCGTCTTACGGAACGGAGCAGGAGGACAGTGTGACGAAAGAGCGGATCCTGCGCTCCATGAATGCCGCTGCGATTATGGGGATACGAAATATCGTAGTTCACCCCGTCCAGCACCTGACTTACGCGAAGGAAAAGCAGCGTCTGTGGGAGGAAAACCTGGCATTTTACCGTAGCCTGATTCCTTATTGCGAGGAGTACGGCATCAGGGTCTGCGCGGAGAATATGTGGCAGTACGACAATAAGCGCAGGTATATTGTGGACAGTGTGTGTTCGCAGCCGGAGGAGTTCTGCGGCCTGTTGGATGCGCTGGATTCCCCCTGGATTGTGGGATGCCTGGACCTGGGGCATTGCGCTTTGGTGGGCGTGGAGCCGGAGGATTTTATCCGGGCCATGGGAAAAGAAAGGCTTCAGGCGCTCCATGTCCATGATGTGGATTATCTTCACGACTGCCATACCATGCCCTTTACGAAAAACCTGAACTGGGAGGCTATAACCCGGGCGTTGGCAGAGATCGGATATGAAGGGGACTTTACCTTTGAGGCGGACAGCTTTTATGAGGGATTTCCGCCCCAACTGGTGCCGGATGCCTGTAAACTGATGGAGCGTACGGGGCGGTACCTGGTCGGAAGGATTCAGGCACAGTCGGATACGGTTTCCTGATTTCTGCGGTTCTGCTGCCGGTAATTTATACTTGAGCTCAATAACATTCGCCGCCGTAAATGTATAACAGGTGAGCGCTTCTGCAAAACCGGGACAGCGGCAGATGAATGCGCTCACGAGATGAATGTGGGAGCGGGTTGGACACTCCAATGAGCATCCAATCGCTCAGGTGAAAAGAATTTGCCGACAGAAAGGCATAATGAGCGGGCGTGTCTGCATTATGGAGTGGAGAGCGGAAATCGAATACGTTCGCGAGCATGGGATGATAACAGACGGGAAAGGAAGGATAAGACAAATGGAGTGTACTATTTCAAGAGCGGAAGCGTTGAAACTTCTGAAAAAATATAATAAGGAGCCGTTTCATATCCAGCATGCCCTTACCGTGGAGGGTGTGATGCGCTATTTTGCCGGAGAGACGGGAAACGGAGAGGATGAGGAATACTGGGGCATCACAGGCCTGCTCCATGACATTGATTTCGAACTTTATCCGGAACAGCATTGTGTCAAGGCGCCGGAGCTTCTGCGGGAGGCGGGAGTTTCCGAGGACATGATCTATTCCATCTGCAGCCATGGCTATGGGCTGTGCTGTGACCTGGAGCCAAAACACCTGATGGAGAAGATTCTGTTTGCCTGCGATGAGCTCACCGGCCTGATCGGGGCAGCGGCAAGGATGAGGCCGTCCAGGAGCGTCATGGATATGGAATTATCCAGCCTGAAGAAAAAGTATAAGGATAAAAGGTTCGCCGCCGGATGCTCCAGGGAAGTCATCAGCGCCGGGGCGGAGCGGCTGGGATGGACTTTGGACGAGCTGCTGGAGAAGACGATTCTGGCCATGCGTTCCTGTGAGGATGCTGTGGGCAGGGAGATGGAGAGAGTCTGAGTGCAGCGTTTTTTAAGGAAGAATCGTAAAAGGGCAGTAACAAATGGAAAGGTACAGAGCCTTTATTTTAGTATAGTATAAAGGTTTTGTACCTTTCTTTTGTGGATGCTGTTTGATTGTGGTTATTCCTTTACTTTGTCAAGTTCTGCCAGATTGACGCCCAGACGGGTCAGCGTAACTTTCAGTTCAATATATCTGTCGTGCATGGAACTGTACGTAGCCGGATCTTTTTCTTTAATGGCAAGCATCCAATTTTGCAGTCTGGAAAACTCGGAAACATAGTCTTTAATAATATCTGCATCACTCGGCATAGGCTCACCTCTTTCTGCTGGTATGGTTGACTTGTATCTGATGCTTTTATTATAACAATCCTGCCCTAAAGTGTAAAGCGTTTCTTTTATTTCGGCTTGATATTTTTGGGTGTTTCGGTTTTTGTTTTTCGTAATTGTGTTAACGCAAATGAAGGTCTATGGTTGTTTTTTATTCGGTGTGTGTTTCTGATTTTAGTATAAAATAGCGGGGATGTGTTGTTAGCATAGAGAGTCGGATATTTCAAGCTCTTTTTCAGCAAACCGTTTATATGAGACTGTGATGCCCGACGGAAATTATCAGTTTTATCATCAGATTGTGGGCTGGAATTACCGAAGGCTGACGGAACTGCATCTTTTGAAAGAGGACAGGAAGGAAGCGCTGCACTGCCTGCTGTACTATCGCCTGAAGAAATTGGAGGGATATTTCAGCGGTACCGGGGAAGCGGAAGAATTCCGGGAGCTGAAGGAGCGGTTGGAAGAAGCAGTAAAGGAAGAGCCGTCGGTGATATAAATTCCGGCGGTCCTGAGTATAAGACAAATTCGGTATTCCAGGACAAATTTGTGCAAGAAGCAACAGGATTTTCAGAGGGCTGCCGGTTATAATCGGTTTAGGAATTGTCGGAAAATAACCGCTACAATTTATTTAGGAAAAAGCCCAGAAATACAATAAAAATTGCTGCAAACTTGTAGCGGTTATTTGTAGACACTTCCTTACACAGGAAAGGAGAGAGCAAAGTGTCGATACAGTATATTCAGCAGGCAATCAATTATATGGAGGAGCATATTTATGAGGATATCAATTATGTCCAGGTTGCCGAAAGCGTGCATATGTCAAACTATAATTTTCACCGGACGTTCAGCTTTATTGTGGGAATGACAGCCAACGAGTATATCAGAAACCGGCGGCTTACACTGGCGGCACAGGAACTGCAGACCACTGATATATCAGTGATTGACGCGGCATACAAATACGGCTATGAATCACCGGAAAGCTTCACCAAAGCATTTTCCCGCTTTCATGGCTCCACGCCGAAGCAGGCGAAGCGGCAGGGTGCAAACATTCGTTTGTTCAATCCTCTTGTGATCAAGATTATATTGGAAGGAGGCGGCATTATGGATTACAGAATGGAACACAGGGAAGGGCAGCAGTTCCTGGCGCTGACCAGGGCTTTTCCAAATGAAATCATCAATGACGACAATGACCACAGCATCCCTGATTTCTGGGAGGAATGCGGCAAAAAGAACCTGATCGGGCCTATGACCCTGCTTCGCAGGGAGGGTCGGAGGGATGTGTATGGGATGTGCAGTCCCGTGAAAGAGGACGAGACGCATTTTTACTACGGAATCGGCGTCATAATTGATGAGGACACGGACACCGCAAAACTGGAGCAGTTTACGGAGAATGGCTACTCTGTCTGGAAAACGGAACCCGCGGACTACGCCGTATTTAAATGTTTCGGTTCCGACGGCAATTGCCTGGGGGAAACATGGGAGAAGTTTTATAAAGAATTTTCCCCGCAGACAGGCTATGTGCAGACGGACGACACGGATTTTGAAATCTATTTTGAAAAGGGCGAAAGCGGGCTGTTTTGCGAGTTGTGGGTTCCTGTCAGGAAAAGCTGAAATTTGTATAGGGTTGGAATGAGAGAATCTCACCTGGATTTTACGGAATTCGGGTGAGATTATTTGTATTACGCTGAGATTTTTCCTCGTTTTTCATTGCAGGGTATGATATAATATGACCATAGTTGATTTCCCCTGGCGAACGGAAGAAAATGCTGCGGGTTTTGGTAAGCTGATAACAATATATACTGCGCACCGGTTAAATTTGCAGTGCAACCCGACTGCAGACTGCCAGCCAGGTACTTTCCCGGGGACACCACTGTAAATCCTGGCGGTCTGCAGTATATACTCGCGGAAACATTTGCCAACGTGAATGTATAACGAGTGAGCGCTTCCGCGACACAGGACAAAAGAACGACAAAGGAAAGCGCTCACGAGTATAGCAGGAAAATCCTGTCAGGGAAGGTCTAACCAACTGCCTGCACCGGGTCCGTTGTGCGGTTTTCCGTGGCGGAAAGATGAAATTCCCATACATAGAGAAGGCTGCATGGTCGAGAATGGGAGCAGGGGAAATTCTGGAGGAGATCAGATGAAATTGTTATTTAAACAGAGATTTTTTTCCTGGTTTGACAGTTATGATATTTACGGGGAGGACGGCGGGACTTTATACACAGTGGAAGGGCAGCTGTCCTGGGGACATTGTTTGAAGATATTTGATCCCCGGGGCAATGAACTGGGCACGGTAAAAGAGCGGGTGCTCACCTGGCTGCCCAGGTTCGAGCTGTACCAGGGGGGCAGTTATATCGGCTGTATCAGCAAGGAATTCAGCTTCCTTAAGCCCAGGTATGAGATTGACTATATGGGCTGGCATGTGGAGGGAGATTTTATGGAATGGGATTACCGGGTGGAAGACCGGTCAGGGAAAACGGTTGCCGCCGTTTCCAAACAGCTTTTCAACTGGACGGATACCTATGCCATAGATGTGTATGACTCTCAGGATGCCCTGGCGGTACTTATGCTTGTGCTGGCAATCGACGCGGAGAAGTGCTCCAGAGGGAATTAGAGGGGAATGGAGAAGAGGAATGAAACTGTCTGCCGGAACAGAAGAGGCTGACCGTATTATGGGATGATGTCCGGGGATATGAGGGAGAGGCGGATGCGCCCATCATTACGGAGCATATCCGGCGCATCCGGAAAAAGTTGGGGAAAGCCCGGGAGAAGGAGTAAATTGAGACAGTGCGGGGGATATCGATGGATTGGCTGAGGGAGGAGGCTGCGCGTCTGGGAGCGGAATTCAGGAATGCTTTCCTGACGAAGAGCCTCTTTTTTATATGGCGGCAGGAGGAATCTGGCTGAAGAAAAAGCGTAGAAAAAATGTCGCAGGGATTGTTTTTTGGGGGAGAGGATATTATAATAATATAAGAAAAATACATTTTGTAATATTTTATGGGAAAATGCACATAATAGAAAAGGAAGGGATCATGAAGGATGGAGAACATGTTTTATCTGCTGAATATGAGAATTTCTGGGATTAAGTGCATTGAAGAAGAAGTGCAGCTTAATTTTTATAAAAAAACGATTGATAGAGACTTTGATCCGGAAAAATACAGGATTAAGGCTATTTATGGTGAAAACGGTTCCGGAAAATCAGCGCTGATAACTGCGGTGAAGATTTTTCAGGATTTGATGCTTCATGACAATTATTTGAAGGAGTCAAAGACGCAGAGATTTCTGGATGAAATTATAAACAAAAGGACACGTACGTTCCGTTTTGCCTGTGAGTTTCTTGCAGAATTGGGAAATACAAGAATCGTTTACCGTTATTCATTTCAGCTGGGAAAAGGCAAAAGTGGCCTGTATGAGATTCAGCAGGAAACGTTGCAAATGAAAAATGGTAACTATGCCAATCATAACTATAAGATTATCTTTAAAAGCGAGGCCGGCGAACTGATAGAGGTAAATTGTACAGGCAGCAAAAAGGAATGGATTAAAAATAAATCAATTAATTTATTGTCTTCATACTCTCTGGTATATATATATATCATAAATTCAAAAGTGGATGGTTTTTCCGTTAACAGGGACGCTGAAGAAGGCGGCATTTTCTTTGAGCTGTTGATGTGTTCAGTGCTTGCCCTTACGTTGAAAGTATACATCGGAGAAGAAGACCAGCATGAATTGTATTTTTTGCAAAAGAGTCTAAAGGAAGGCGGAGCCGACGAGGAGGCGTTGATAGAGGAAATTTTTGCAAATGGAAATAAGTTGGATTTATTTTCCAACATCAATGATAAAGTCGTCAGCAAGGAACATTTTGACAAGTACAAAGAAAAGGTTGCACAATTGACACAATTCATCAAACTGTTCAAATCAGATTTGGTGACGATAGAGATAGATGCAAAGGAAAACGGCGAAACATATGTGTGCGAACTGAATTTAAACTATGGGGATTATGCCATCAATAAGGAGTTTGAGAGCACCGGAATTAAAAAGCTGATCCGGCTTTTCGATTGCTTTACGGCGGCAAGCAAAATCGGAATTGTCTTTGTGGACGAAATGGATGCGAATCTGAACGATGTTTATCTGTGCAGGTTGATTGAATATTTTATGTACTATGGAAAAGGCCAGATGTGCTTCACCACACACAATCTGGATCCGATGACGGTTTTGAAAGAGAACAGGAATTCCATAGATTTTCTTTCAAGCGACAACCATCTGGTTCCATGGACGTCCCGGGGAAATGCCTCACCAGAGAATTGTTACAAAAACGGAATGATAGAAGATTCGCCATTCAACATAGATGCGACAGACTTTGTGGGAATCTTCGGGGAGTGAGGGGATATGGCAATTCAACTGATTTTTTGCGTAGAGACCAATAAACGGGCGGATACGGATAGTATTTATATTCGGGAGACCATAAATCATCTGTATATAGTGAACAATAAAGTGAAAATAAGCAAAGTGTACATGAATACTAAGACAAGATACAGGGCAAGGGATGTACAGAAGGAAATCACCGGATTGACCAGGGCCTTTACCATAGGGGAGACCAGGGTCATATACTGCATTGATACGGACGGATATGAAAAGGACATTGAGCATAAAAGGGAATTTGACGAAATCAGGCGATACTGCAGAGAGGGAGGCTATGATTTGATATGGTTCTGCCATGATGTGGAAGATGTATATCTGGGCAGAAGAATTTCCGATTCTGTAAAGGTACAGGAAGCGGCTGTATTCAAAAGAAAGAGAAAAATAGAAGAGATGGATTTGGATAAATTGACCTGCAATACGGAAAGGGTACATACAAGCAACATCGTGAATGTTCTGGATCAATACTTATCAAGGCGGTAAGGAAGTGCCTGTAAATAACTTGTGCGGTTGCCGCCGTTTCCAAACAGCTTTTCAACTGGACGGATACCTAGGCCATAGATGTGTATGACTCTCAGGATGCCCTGGCGGTACTTATGCTTGTGCAGACAATCGACGCCGAGAATTGCTCCAGGGGAAATTAGGCTATGCCAGGATAATTATCTTTGCATACATTGATGTAGCAGGACTTTGCGGAACGGATAACAGAAAGGGAAAAGCATGAAAGCGGTTATTTTGGATATGTTTGGAGTTATCTTAAAGCAGACAGGGGAGGAGTTTTATTCTTATGTACGACAGTTCTTTCCGGAGAGGACAGAGAAAGAGATCTATACTATCTGGAACCGGGCAGATCTGGGAGAAATCTCTTCGCTGGAAGTCTGGCGGCAGCTGGGTTTTCAGGGGAATCTGGAGGAACGGGAAAAGGAATTTCTGGATACCCTGGAGGTAAACGGGGGCTTTTATGAGTTTGCCTCTGAGGCGGGAAAGCAGTGTAAGCTGGCGATTCTGTCCAACGATTCCAGCAGATGGAGCCGTTACATACGGGAAAAATTCGGCATCAATCCGTATTTTGATGTCATCAATATCAGTGGGGACCTGAAGAGGAAGAAACCTGACAGATATGTATTTGAGCTTACCCGGCAGCAGCTGGGCGTGGAAGCCAGGGAATGTGTCTACATTGACGACAGGAGGAAAAATCTGAGTGCAGCCCGGGACGTGGGGATGGATACCGTATTGTTCAACAGCAGAAATGTGGATTTTGGAGGGAAAACGGTCCATAATTTCCGTGAACTGGGAGAATTGCTGGGAATCTTCAAAGTCCCGGTAGGGATGTTCCAGGGTTCGCGAAGCGGTTCCTGTAATTTGGAGACACGTCCTTACTAGCTGACACTTAAGTTTGCATATTTTTTTGGAGATACTCCCACAGCCTTGGTGAAAGCCTTGAAGAAGCTGCTGTAGTCTCCGAACCCGCTTTTTTCGAAAGCAACGCCTACGCTGTCACCGTCATTGAGGTGTGCCTTTGCGATACTGATGCGGCGTGCGGTGATATATTTATTGATGGTGGTGCCGGTGGCCTGCTTGAAGATCCGGCAAATATAGGATTCGCTCAGGAAAAAATTCGCAGCCAACTGTTCTACCGTAATATTCTGACCGATATTTTGATTTATATAGACCAGGATATCGTCCACCTGCTGACTGTATTTGTAATCGCTTACACTGTTTTCGGCGGCATTGGCATCGGAGAGGGTATTGATCATCACCAACAGTTCCATGAAGGCAGCCTGCTCCACAATATCATGGGCGTAGCCCCTGGCGGAGGTGATCTTGCTGATATAATAGAGAAAGCGCCTCTGTGTGGCCTTGTCCAGGGAGACTTTGTGCTGAAAATGGATGTCCCGGTTGGAAAAGCAATAATCCAGATCCGTATCAGGGGTAGAAATCCGTTTGACGAAATCCGGATAGATGGACAGCACAATCCGTTCATGGACACTGTTGTCAATCTGGGTCAGTTTATGGCTTTCATATTGGTTGATAATAAACAAATCTCCCGGGGAAATGGGATAAAAGCGGTTGTCGATGAGAAACTGCTTTCCACCGGAGATGGAATAATACAGTTCGTAACAGTCATGGATATGCATGTCCATGGCTTTTTCCTCTTTATAGAGGTGGGCGATGGAAAAGGTTCTGGTGCGCTCGCAATTTTCGATGGCGGTTTTGCAGGAATTGACTTCTTCCATGTTCAGGAGGCCCCTTTCGTTATAAGTGATCATATGTTTACTTCGGCTTATCCGGACAAGTCATTTGAATCCAATATTGCTGCCTGAATCTGATCATACAGCAAAAGTTCAAAATTTGCAAGGTTTTGAGACATATTTGAATAGACTTTGAGATTTTTTTCGGGTATACTATAATCCCATCTTTAACACTTAAAGAAATGCAAAATGGCGCTATCCCTTGATT
>CAJUFB010000047.1 GCA_910585805.1 uncultured Acetatifactor sp. | reverse complement strand
GTTTATGCGGTGTTCATGGCATTTTTTACTCAATCCCTTGCAAAACTCAGGATACTATAGCATACAAAGCCTTTAAATTCAAGATTAATCTTCATCTTCGACATATTCAAGAATATCCCCCGGTTGACACTTTAGGACTTTGCAGATTGCGTCTAACGTACTGAACCGGACAGCTTTTACTTTTCCCATTTTCAAGTAAGAGAGATTGACATTAGATATACCGACCTGGGCCGCCAAGTCATTAAGCCGCATTTTTCTGTCCGCCAGCACCCGGTCAAGCCGAATAATAATCATAGCGTGTGATCCACCTCGTCCTGCAAATGCACTCCATAATGGATGATATATGCGGCTACAATAAAAGCGATGCTGGGGATAAGCATATTAAACATAGCCTGCCCTGTAGAAATGGACATTCGACCATTAGATATAAGGTTGATAAGCCGGCAAATCAATAGTTTGATGAATGGAACGAAAACGGCCACTGAAAATTGGAGTATCCCATAATAAAGCAGATAAGAGGAGTTTTGCTCAGTAAAAATTTCCCCTTTATTTATGTTGGAAAATACACGGCTCAGAAACCAATAAGCAAAAATCATGGGAACTATATGGACAGCATACATGAGAGAAAGCCCAATCTGAATTGTCAGGTCAATCTGGTCATTATCGTTTGTCCATACATGAATATCATCGCCTGTAAATACAGTCATACTGCGAGAGTGTGCATCGTGATTTTCCTCTGCGTAAATCGCTCGCTCAAAGGTTCCCGTTTTTGTATGCAGGAAAAAAGATTGACGACCCATAAAGCTGAGGACGGTACATAGGACATAGAAACATATCACAAAATAGCAAGCGTATTTCATTAGTTGAGCGGCAGGTCTTGCAAATCGCTCATTTGCGAGTTTCTGAATGAATTTCATACTTTATCACCTCGGGTTTATGATAGCACAGAAATTAAAAAGTGTCAATAATAAATTAATGATAATCGTTAATTTATTATTAACAAGCTTTATCTGTCAGGGAAAGCCGCCGCAAGCGGCGGTGCTGTTTTAAGATTTTTTCGTGCCCGTCCTCATGCACATCAGATAGAGGATTCCCCACAAAGACAAACCAAGCGCTGAAACAATGCCCTTATTCCATAACCAAACGGAATTTTGTTCACCGTTGTTTCGGATAAACGGATAAATGTACGCTGCTCCCGGAATTGCAGGCAGACTGCGCGCCAGGAGAAGGAGCAGCCACAGGATACCGCAGGCCGATGCCGCCACATGTTCCCCGGTACAATGAATCCCAAACAGCGCGCAAAGGGACGACAAAAAGAATGTGCAGCCGAACAAAAGCTGACAAACAGACTTACCGGAAGGGCGGAAACAAGGATTGCTTTCACCAGGGGAACCATGCAGGCAGATAAGGGTACGGGGAAAGGAGCCGCCGCGAAATAAACTGCCGTGTTGGAAGCAAGGAAAATACACAATATTGAAAAAGTATACAGAAATCCCCCCAACAGCTTTCCCCAGATATACTGCCATTTTTGCAGGGCATGGGACATAAGCAGCAGTTTCATCCCTGTTTTATGGTCCAGAGGAAAACGTTCTGCCAGCAGAAACAGCAGGCCGAACAGCAGAACAAGACCATTGAGGCGCATTGTCCGATAAACAAAGTAAGCAGGCTCATTCAAAAACTCCAGACGAGCCAAATTACGGGCAGAGGGATAAGTATCCAACAATGCATAGATGGTTACGCCAAGGAGCATGCCCCAGGTTGCCGGTCTGTGAAACTGCATCTTATATTCATAAGCGCCCCCCTTGCCAGTAAAAGACGGATCAGATCATGGGCAAGCAAAACGCCGCACCCGGACGCCCACAGGATACTGGCAATCCGATAACCATGTACCCAATCCTGTGTTTCCGGGGATATGAAAAATACATCCGGCGACAGGAAGGGAACGCAAAAAAAGATCATGCCGCAGAGAGCGAACCATAAGGGCAGAGCGCAGCGGAGCACATGATTTACAAAAAGCGATATCACAGTAAAGATACTGCCGATGACAGACACAAAAAGAACCGCATTAAAGAGATTACCTAATATCTGCATCTGGTTTCTCCTCCGCAAGGAAGCTTTTCAATTCGTTTAATTCCTCATTTGAAAGATTCCCGTTTTTTACAAATCCCATCACCATTTTGGAAAGAGAACCGTCATACACACGGCTCAAGAAATTGCGGCTTTCCGCAAGCTGGCACTCGTTTTCTGACACTGCAGGATAGTATAAATATCCTTTGCCCTGACGTTTTGTATACAGGGCGCCTTTCCTGACCAGACGGGCCAGATAAGTCTGAATGGTGGTTTTGCTCCAGGCCGTTTCCTTCAGTTTATCCAATATTTCGGGAAGTGTCCGGGGAGGATCATTCCAGACAATTTTCATCACCCGCCACTCCGATTCCGAAATGGAAATCTGTTGTTCCATGAGGCACCTCCGTTGGTTGATTGTATGTAGTTTTATTTATTCTACCATTAAAACTACATGGTGTCAACCATTATTGAAACAAATTATGTCAATTGTGTAAATTGCGTGTAACAGTTCAGACAGCCTCTCCCGCGAAGTCAATCATTGCAATGTGTCTGCGGACACATTTCCATGCAATTTTGCGAGACAATTACGTCAATGGAGCTGCTGTTTACAGAGGCCTCCGCAAGGTGTTTTCGTGGGCATTTTGCGTTTCCTCCGTTTACACGAACAGATGTACAGAAATCGCAGGAACAGTGATTTCGCGCACAGTCGTCCCGGGTTCAAAGGAACAGATTTACATCTGCTGCTCAAAAAGGTATGATGAATTCCGGGGAAGTCGGCATTTTTTCCGACCTGCCCAGCCTTTTGGGGCCAGCCCCATGGGATAGGGGCAGATGCGAAATCAGTATAAACAAAACAAGAAAACATCATAAGAAAACATCATAAAAAAACATCATAAGAAAAAAATAATAAGAAAAAATTTCAGCGGACGCGCACATTTCCCACGGCACATCCGTTATACAGTATGAGAGGAGGTTCCGGGAGTGGATGGAAATTTGGATTTGGAAGCGCAGTACGATAAAATATACCGCTACTGCTATTTTAAACTGGGCAGCCGGGAGAGCGCGGAAGACATTACCCAGGAGACCTTTCTGCGGTTTCTGGAAAAGGGATATGGGGAAAGGGACGCCCTGCCTTATCTGTACACCATCGCCCGGAACCTCTGTATAGACGAATACCGGAAGAAAAAGCACCTGCCGCTGCAGGTTCTGGGGGAACCGCCTGGGGAAGCCTGGGGTACCCGGGGCTGCGGGGCGGAAGAAACAGGCGTAACCGGTCCGGGGAATGCGGTCCTTATGGAAAATGTGGAATCCGGTCTGGAGGAGCGGGTGGTCATGGCCATGGCAGTTCGGAAGGCCCTGGATGCCCTGGAGGAGGAAGAGCGGGAAGTGCTTCTGCTGCGGTATGTGAACCAGGTTCCCGTTGGGACAATGGGAAAAATATTGGGAACATCACGTTTTTCCGTGTACAGAATGACGAAATCCGCGCTGAAACGATTCCGGGAGGCACTGGGGAAAGAAGGATTTTGCGAAGGCGCAGAAATAAAAACGGCAGTAATGACGGAGGGAACGGAATGAAAGCGAAGATTCATCAGGAAGTGCCAGACGGCAGAAAAAATACGCATTTCCGGAAAAACGGAAAAGACAGAACCGTCCAATACAGACAACTTCTGCAGGAGGCTTTCCAGGCGCCCCCGCCTCTGGGGAAAGCGTCTTTTCTAAGGAGCATACGCCCCAAAACCCGGAGCCGCGTCAGCACGGGCCGCTTTGTCCTGCAGCAGGCCGCCTATATCCGGAAGTGGGTTTGGGCGCTGTCGGCAGGGGTATTTCCGGGGGCGTTGGCAGGAGGGCGGTTTCTGGGCGGGGAAGTCCTGTGGATGCTGTCAGCAGCTATGCCCCTTCTGGCAGTCTCTGCCGTGATGGAATACATGCGCTCGGAGGTCTGGGGCATGACGGAACTGGAAATGGCCGCCAGATTTTGCCTGAAAAGCATTCTTCTGGCCCGGATAGGGGCACTGGGGGCGGTGCATCTGGTGACGCTGATGCTGCTTTCCCTGCTGTGCCGATGGGAGGGCATAACCCTGCTGCGCATCGGTCTGTGCCTTCTGGGACCCTATCTGCTGACGGATGCGGCTGCGCTCTGGCTGATTCGGAAGATACGGGGCAGAGAGGCGGTTTACCTCTGCCTGGGTCTGGCGGTTATGGTGGGCATTCTGCCCCTGCTGGCCGGATATGGGGGCGCCGGATTCCGGATTCCGGAGGATTCCCGGGGATGGACAACGGTTTTGCTCCTGTTGGGGGCGGCCGCGGCCTGGGGATGGAAGAAAAATATAGAGAGGACAGAGGAATTGACATGGAGCTGACAGTGGATCGGGTTTCAAAACAATACGGCAGCAAGATTGCCGTGGACAGGATTTCCCTGAAACTGCAGACAGGAATTTACGGCCTGTTGGGGGAAAACGGCGCAGGGAAAACCACCCTGATGCGGCTGCTTTGCGGGATTTTAAAACCCACAAGCGGGAGCATTACCCTGGACGGCATGGATGTGTCCCGGGAGGAGTACAGGGCGGAACTGGGCTATCTGCCCCAGGATTTCGGCTATTATCCGGATTTCACGGGAACGGAATTCCTGCTGTACATGGCGGCGCTGAAGGGACTGAACAAGGCATGCGCCAGACGGAAAGCGGCGGAATTGTTGGAAATTGTGGGCCTGGAGGACATGGGCAGAAAGAAGATACGAACCTATTCCGGCGGCATGAAGCAGCGCCTGGGAATTGCGCAGGCTTTACTGGGAGAGCCGGGGCTGCTGATCCTGGACGAGCCAACCGCCGGGCTTGACCCCAGGGAAAGGGTGCGCTTCCGGGAGCTGATCGCACAGTGGGGGAAGGAAAATATCGTGCTTCTGTCCACCCATATCGTCTCCGATGTGGCGCATATCGCGGATACCATCCTGATGATGAAGGGCGGTGAGCTGATCTATCAGGGCGTGTGGGAGGAACAGGAAGATCTGGAGACATTTTACCTGGAACGAATGTGACATAGGTGTCATATTGGGCGGCCCAGGGAAGAAGGCCGTTGTTTGGAAGGCGGGGCGAATCTTGATTGGTATGCGCGATAAAGCGCGCAGAGGGGATAAAAATGAGTCAGATGGCAATGTTGTACAAATATGAATTCAGAAAAATAGCAAAACGGAAAATCATATGGATTTCCCTGCTGATTTCCGTGATCATCATACTGCCCACCATAGGAGGTCCCGTGTTGGATTTCCTCTATGAGAGCAGCGGAACGGAAACCGCGTACCAGGCTTTTCTCAAAGACAGAGAGTATGAGAAAAAACTGGAGGGCAGGCTCATTGATCAGAGCTTGTTGGAGGAGACAATGGAGGCCTACGGCAAAATTCCGCAGACAGAGGGTCCTTATTCCGCCACGGAGGAATACCGGACTTACGCCCGCCCATACAGCGCGATTTTCCGGTTTGTGAGAGTCATGACGGATATGACGGTGAACGAGTCCCTGAACTGGGAGGCGGATGAACAGGAGTTATACGCCGGAAACCGGGTCTTGCTGATGAGCACGGCAGACAGATATCGCCTCACCCCGGAGGAAACGGAATTCTGGCTCCGACAGGAGGAACAAAAGCCCTGGCCTGTGGAGTACCGATACAAGGAGGGGTGGTGGAGATTACTGGACTGCGTATATACCATAGGACTTCTGGCCATAATGGTGACGGCCATCTGTCTTTCCGGCCCGTTTGTGGAGGAACATACACGAAAAACCGATCAGCTTATATTGAGCAGCCGATATGGAAGGCAGCCCTGCTTTTGGGCGAAATTTTTGGCGGGACTGACGTTTGCCCTTGCTCTTTCCCTGTTTTTCACGGCAGTGTCCTTCCTTACCGCCTTTGCCGTTTACGGCGCGGAGGGATTTACTGCGGATTTTCGGCTGACGGGCGGCAATTTCCCTTCCATGACCCTGGGGGAGGCGGTTTTGATCTCTTACGGGTGTATGACGGCTGCCGTTCTGGTGGCAGGGGCTTTTGTGATGGTTCTGTCCGAACTGCTGAAAAGCAGTATCGGCGCCCTTTCCCTGGTGACGGGGATGGTACTCCTGTCCATGTGGGTGGATATTCCGGAGCATCTGCGCGTGCTGTCCCAGATCTGGAGCTACATGCCCAGTGAGTTTATTGCCCAGTGGAATCTCTTCAATCCCAGGACGATTCCCCTGTTCGGCGCCTTTTTCCTGTCCTGGCAGGTGGTTCCGGTGCTGTACCTGCTTCTGGGCCTGCTGTTTGCACTGACGGGGAGAGCGCTGTTTGTTCGTTATCAGGTCAGGGGCAGGTAGGTGGCAGAGTGGAATTTACTTTTTCATTTAACCTATAACACCCATCTTGAAAATTTTTCTTGTAAACTTGTTGATGATATGTTACCATAAAAAAGGGGAAAGCCATAGAAGCGGCTCTACCCTCAAATAATTGTAGCTCTCACCGCTGTAAGCGGTCAGCCGTCACTATTTGCGGTAGTGGCGGCTATTTTCTGCCCCGAAAGATTGTGTAGCACAATCCAATCAGGGCAACAATGAAGATACCTGTCTGAATCAGATCAGAATATGTAATCATCGACATCGCCCTCCTTTCTTTCGTCTGGAGGGTTGCCCCTCCGAAAAGGAGGGTAAAGCCGCCTTGGCTCTATGGTTTCCCGTGAGAAAAATAATATCATATCCTCATCTGGTTTGCAATGTTTTTTTCCTGGCTGCACTGGTTCAACAGGACCCTGCTCCGGAACACCCATATATGGTGGAAAAAAGGATGGGGATATGGTATAATGATTCCGCTGACGCAGAATTCAAGCCAGCTGACGCTGTCTTGCCATCGCGTTGCGATGCATTATACCGGATCCCATGGCTTGCCCATCAAATGTCTCCTTGGGAGCCGCTTGATGGTCTGCGCACATGGTACAATAGGGTTGAATTCAAATGATTTGTACGAGGAGGATTGGTTGTGGGATTGTTGGACAAGTTTAAGAAAAACGCGGTTCCGGAGCGGGTGAACGGGGCGGCCATGCTTTTCTGCCCGTTGCCGGACTGCAGAAAAGTTCTGGAGCAGATAGAAGAGTTGTTTCATATGGAGCATGTAAATGAGGGGAACAATATCACCCTGCGCCAGGGGGATATGGAAATCGTTTTCGTGGCCGTTTCCCCGGAAGAGGAGGGCGAGAATGGCAGGTATGCCAGGGAGCAGCTCCAGGGGGCAGCGGGTTACGTCTATCAAAACGAGACCCCCCTGTTGGAAATCAAGCGCAGCCTGTTCTATCATCTGCGCCAGTGCAAATGCCTGGTTCAGATTGGGTATTCCTTTGACAGCGCCGGTTCCGGGGAGACAAAGAGCAAGGAGAAGCAGATTATGGCGCCCATTCTCACCGTCACGGAAACGCTTCAGGGGGTTGTCACCTTCGGAAACAGCATGGCCATGTTAAACGGCAGGGGGCAGGTGATTCTGGACAAGGCGGGCAAAAGCCAACTGGAGGATTATATGCCGTCAGAGCTTCCCCTGCCGGAGGACTGGGCCAAGGACGCGCCCCCGGAGAGCCTGGAGCGGCGGAACCGGTCCATGGAGCTGCTGCGGGAGAAGGGCATCTATGTCACCCCCTGGCTTCCCCTGCTGTGGGAAAAGGCAGAGGAACCGGGCCGCAGGGTGGAGGAGGTCTGCGCCCGGGCTGCGGCGCTGCTGATTGTGGCGCTGTACTCCGAATGCCGGGTGGGAGAACATATGTCCTATGAAGATGCCCGGAAATTTGTTGACCCCATCCTTGCAGATTACGGGGCGGAAGGGTATTTTTCCCCGGAGGAAAAGAACTACCTGGACAATCCGGATTCCACGGAAAAGGAGCAAATCCAGTTTGCCTGGCAGTACGAGAATCTGTGGGTGATGGAGTGGGCACTGGGCCTGACCGACGATCTGTTCTGGCCTGACCGCATCTGCGATGTGCCCGCTTCGGCCAGGCTGATGCAAAACCATCCCACCATGGAGGCCCTGCTGGCGGCGGCAAAGCTGCGCTCCCGGAAGGAGCTGTTGGAGCAGGCCGATCTGATTTACCGCCTTCACTGGGCCTGTGTGGACGCCCGGGTGATGGGGATGCCCGCGCCCCGGAATTTGGATGCGGGGGTGGTCATGGAGCGCCACCGTTCCCTGTTCTGGCTTGCAGGCTGCGACGACATGTGTGACTGGGACGAGGTGGACCTGTCCACCTGAAAAACTGCAGGGGGTTGGCTCTCAAGGAACCCCCTGGCTTAATGGGGCAGTCCCTTCCGGCAGAAGACAAAGGAACAGGAGAGACAGCGGATGAGTAAGACGAAAAATGAGTTGTACCGGGCCCTGGACGGGGCGGAGCCGGAAGGGGAACGGTATTCGGAGCTGTTGGAACAGTGCCGGATTTGGAATGAGAGGGATGAATATCAGAAGATCATCGACGCATTGGAAGCCATCCCGGATCAGGCGCGCACCCCGGAGACGGACAGCGAGCTGGCGCGGGCGTACAACAATCTGGCGGATCCGGGGGAACCCCGGGGCATTTTCATGATCAGGCGCGCCCTTGCCCTGCTGAAACCCCACGAGGCATATTTTGAAGGGGATCATGTGTGGAATTTCCGCATGGGCTATTCCTATTACCACCTGGACCAGGAGGGCCGTGGGCTGTTCTATTTCCGCAGAGCGTTGGAGGCCCTTCCCGGGGATAAGGACACGGAGGAGCTTATCGGCTGCTGTGAGGATCGCATCACCCTGCCCCGTTTCAGGGAAAATTTCCGGGAGCGGACACAAAAAACATGGGCGGCCTTTGCGGAGCAGGAGGCGGAATTGCGGCGTTTTATGGAAGAAGACAGGAACCATGAACGGGGGGAAGAACTCACCAGGAAGTGCGAACAAATTCTGAACCTGGCCTTTGAGGATATTTCCTTTGAGATGGGCTTCAACGGCCGGAAACCGGAATTGATTCTCACTCCGGAGGGAGATAAGGTCAAACTCTTTGAACTGGTTTATTTTCAAAAGCATGCGCCTGCAGAGGTACTGGAGCACTGGAATATCCTGGTGGGCCGTCAGCCTGCGGCGAACATGGGTCTGCGCTCCGGCGAATGGGAGATTTCCGGGGATGATGTGCGGATCCGGTTGGAACAGACAGGGGAGAAAAGCTTTGCCCTCTTTGCATACTGCGAAAAGCTGCTGCCCCTGCTTCCGGAGGAGGAAGGCAGGGCATGGTGGCTGCTTACCACCCTCACCGATCAGGTATTGGGCGAGATTCCCCATATGAGATACATAGACGCCTTCCATGTGCTTCACGAACCCGGGGAGGAACCCTGCATTCTCCTGACGGAACTGCCCGGGAAGCTCCAGGACATGGGACTGGACCTTTCGTCTGACCCGGAGGCTTATCTGGAGGGCAGCTACACCGGCTATCGCATGGAACCCAATGAAGACCCGAATGGGGACTGGCGACTGGATGTCATAGCCGGTTCCACCAACTGCACGGCTCTGGTGAGCGAATATCTGAACAATGAAAACGGGTATATGGACGCGCTTCACGCAGACGGCGCTGCGGCGGGGTTTTTCTGCTATCCCCTGGAGGATTTTACCGGCGAAAACCGCAGTCAGCAGATTTTTGACTTTCGGGACAAACTGGAGGCAGCGTTGCGGGAAGGCAGGGGCGGGGACTGCGTCACACTGACCGGCGGGGCCACCGGCATTTACTGCGGCTATGTGGATTTTATCGCATGGGACCTGCTTACCGTCTTGACCCAGGCCAGGGCTTTCTTTGAAAACAGCCATATCCCCTGGGCGGATTTCCATGTGTTCCGCCGGGATGCGGGGACGGTGGCCCTGAAAGCCCGGAAAGAATAGGATAAAAGAAAAGAGGAAGCAGGGGACGGTTTGAAAAGCGATATGCATCTTTATCATTTCAGCGAGGCGGAGGATGCAGGCAGGCCCTATGACATGGAGGAGCCGAACTTCTTCGGGCTGTCCATTGCCTATGACCCTTACAAACTTGAATTGGTGGAGGCGGATGCCGCTGCAACCTGCGGCGGGGACGGCGGCTGCTGTATCTGCGGCGGCGAGGGTCCTCTGCTGGGTTATCTGCCCTGCTCTCCCCACAGGAAGCCGGAAATACAGGAGGACGACGTGCTGGATAATGATTTTCATTTTTGCCGTCCGATTATACGGGTAGATTCGGTTTGACAGAAGAACCGGGGCGGATGGAGCTGCGGGAAGGTCCGGGATGGCAGCCATGCCCGGAGCGAAACCGGGGTCCGGCTTCGAAGGTGGAAAGGATATAGGAAAAATGGAAACAGTAAGACGCGGCTATGAGCCAAAGGATGTGGTGGAATTTGGCCCCGGGGCCGCTGAAAAAATGAATGCCGCCGCCCGGGAGATTGTGTTTCTGATCAACCGGGGGTATGACACCAAATCCGCCTGCACCTTTGTGGGGGACCACCATCTGCTTTCAACGCGGCAGCGAACGGCCCTGGCGCGGATTACGTCCACCCGGGCCGCGTTGGAGGAACGGGAGCGGAAACGGATGATTCAGGCGCCGGAGTCCCTTGTTCTGGACGGCTTTAATACGATTATCACTCTGGAGGTGGCTCTGTCAGGCTCTTTGCTTCTGGAGGGGATGGACGGCACGATTCGGGATCTGGCCGGACTGCGGGGAAGCTACCGCATTGTGGACAAGACCGTGCAGGCTGTGGAGCTTGTGCTGCATGGGATGGAGGAGCAGGGGGTAAAGAGCGCCCTGTTCTACTTAGATCAGCAGGTATCCAATTCCGGCCGTCTTCGGGGGCTGATTTTGGAAAAAGCGGCGGACCGCGGCGTTCAGGTTCAGGTGGAGCTGCACCCCGGCGTGGACAGTGTCCTTTCCCGCATGGAAAATGTGGTCACTGCGGACGCCATTATCCTGGACAAGTGCGGCAGTTGGTACAATTTGAACCGGGGGCTGATGGAGAAAGCCGTTCCGGATGCATGGATTTTCCGCCTGGATAATTTCCGGGCATAGAGGGAAGCCGGGACCATCGGAAGAAGCGGGATTTCGGGTGCTTGATTGGTGGGATGGGGAAATGGCTCTGCCATGGAAACTGGGCGTAATTACGGGGGGGAATGGTTTCCGTAGGGGGAATGTCTTGCCATGGAAACAGTGCGTAATTGCGGGGGAATGGTCTCCGCGTAAGGGGAAGTGTCCGCGGGAATCTGCCGGAATGTAGATCATCAGGCAGAGTCCGATTCCGGCAAAGGAGGAGACGGGAGAATGGAGAAGAAACCAAAGGGCACAGTATTTTTCTATGGGATTCCGGCCTACGGCCACACACTTTCCAATCTGTACCTGGCAGGCCGACTGGGGGCCGCAGGATTCCGGGTGGTCTATTACAGCGCAGAGCCTTTTCGAAAAGTGATTGAGGAAAACGGATGTGAGTATCGTCCCTATCCCATAGATTGGAAAGAACTGGACTTAAGAGACGGGGAACGGATTCTGAAGCTTTACCGCCTGATTCTGCAATATACCTGGGAACTGCTGCCAAAGCTTCTGGGCCAGGCCGGGAAAGAACGGCCCGCAGCCATATTGTTTGAGTCCCTGGCTCTGTGGGGCAGGGCTGTGGGGGAACTGGTTTCTGTGCCCACCTTTGCTTTCTACAGCATTGCCGCCATTGACTGGACATGGGGGTGCCCCGGAGGGAGGGAGAGGTCCGGCTTTCTGCCTGCAGGACCCTGGCAAAAGGGCCTGGGGGCATATGCGCCGGGATTCTCCGCCGGATTTTTGCGCTATGGGGGGGAGATTCCCGGGGCAATGTCCTATGTGCGGCGGTTAAGAAGGGCGTATGGGCTGAAAAAACTGGGACTGCTGCCTGTGCTGATGAACAGGGGCGATTATAATCTCTGCGGTTATTCCCGTATGTTTCAGCCGGGAGGAAGCCTGTTCGGGGCAGAATACAGGTTTTTGGGTCCGCTGTCCGTTCACAGGAGAACGGTGGAACGCAATGATTTCTCCTGTCCGGAACCTGCTTCCGGGGAGCGGCTGATCTATATCTCTCTGGGGACGATTTTCAATGAAAATGAAGGGCTGCTTTCGGAAGTGATCCGGCAGTTCGGAAGAAACGTTGAGGAGGGCGGGGATTCCGGGAAGCAGTCTTTCCGTGTAGTTCTGGTCTGTGAAAAGAACCGCCGGTTTCCGGACAATTTTATTGTACGTCCTTTTGTAGATCAAAGTACGGTTTTGCGTCATGCAGACCTTTTTATCACGGCAGGCGGAGTGAACAGCATCCATGAGGCGCTGTATTTTGGTGTGCCCTGCCTGCTGTGTCCCCAACAGGGAGAGCAGCTTCTGAATGCGGAACGGTTTCAGAGACTTGGATTCGGCCGGATATTGGGGGATACGGCCACACTGCGGCAGGAGGCTCTGGAATGCATGGAGCTGCGGAAAAACTGGAAGGAAAAGAGACGGGCGGCAATGACGGCGGTACACATGGGGGAAGTACTGGAGATCATGGAAGGGCTCCAGGAAAAACGCAGCGGCGCAGTCCGGGTCTGTAAGAAGAGGCGGTAAACCGTATTCCCGCATTGCCCCATTCCTATATTGTGGATCCGGTTGTGGTGGATGAACTGATGCCCATTGCAAGGTATTCAGGTGTGCCGGAGCTGCAAGTTCCGGATCAGGCCGGGAGAAAGATAACGGACGGAACGGAGATGAACCATATGGAAAAAGCACAGGAAACAGGAAATACAGAGGAATTGACAGGAAGACAGACAATTCTGGTAACAGGGGCCACCGGTTCCCGGGGAACCCTTCATCTGAATGAGGACATTGTATATATTCAGCGGGAATACCTGGAAGGACGGCGATTCGTACCTATTGTGACGGATTTTGAGAGAAAGGCCCAACCGATGATCCGTTATCGGCTGAACGATATTCTGGTGGAGCGAAAGCAGCCCTGCAGCTGTAATAGCCCCTGCCTGGCTCTGGAGAAAATCGAGGGCAGGGAGGACGACATGTTTTCGTTCCTGGATGAACAGGGAAGGGAGAGGCTGATTTTTCCGGACTTCATCCGCAGATGTATCCTCTTTGCAGGGGTGGGGCAGGAGAAACGGGAGGTGCCAGTGCAGCCGGGACAGGAGGGAACCAGGAAAGCGGCAACCGGGCAGCCGGGACAGGAGGGAACCAGGAAAGCAACATCCGGGCAGCCGGGACAGGAGGGAACCAGGAAAGCGGCAACCGGGCAGCCGGGACAGGAGGGAACCAGGAAAGCAGCATCCGGGCAGCCGGGACAGGACAGGGACATGAGAGAAACAGCGGACCCTTCCGAATTTGGTTTGGCAAAAGGGGAGAGAGGAATCCGGAGACAGACCGGAAGTTTCGGGGAAAGCCCAACAGACCGGAAGAGGAAGGAAAGCACCTGGGAATACCGGGTGGTGCAGAATCCTGACAGGAGCATCACAGTCTATGCTGATCTTACAGAGGAGGAGAGGGAAAACGTGGTTGGGGAATTTCGCAAACTGGCCAGGGACAGAAGGCTTGTCCAACCGGATATTGTCTTTGCTCCATATGACTGGGAAGTGGGGAAAAAGCTGAAGAGGATTCAGCGAATCCGGTGAACCAGGGCAGTGCGCGAAGGTTCTCTTCGAAATTGTGTACGTACTGAAATAGGGCAATGAATATACATGCGAATCACAGACAAATCGTTTATAAACGGCAATTCAATCGGGCTTGCAGGAGGGTGAATAATGAAAATTCTGGTAATAGGCGGCACCAGGTTTTTTGGCATACATATGGTAAATGAACTTTTAGCAAAAGGCCATAATGTGACGATTGCTACACGGGGAAACAGATCAGATGTATTTGGTAACAGAGTCAATCGTATCATAATTGAGAGAACAAATGAACAGAGCATGAAGACTTTGAGCAGCAGCCATTATGATGTTGTAATTGATAAAATTGCTTACTGCTCAAATGATATAAAATATGAAATGGAAACCGTTAATTGTGATAAATATATCCATATGTCCAGCACAGCAGTCTATGAACCTAAGCACATGAATACGGTTGAATCTGATTTTGATGGTGTTTCGAAAGAACTGGTATGGTGTGATAGGACAGATTTTTCATACGGAGAAATAAAACGGCAGGCAGAGTGCGCTTTAGGAACTGCCGGAAAATAACCTACGCATTTTGTTTAGAGTAAACCTGATAAAATCTGTAGATACTGCAACAGACTTGCGTAGGTTATTTGGAGGCATTTCCTTATGGCAGAAATATAGGGACAGGAACTGGATTGCGGTAAGATATCCATTTGTGGTAGGAAAAGATGATTATACAAAAAGATTGGCATTTTATGTGGAACATACCATGAAATCTATCCCCATGGATATTGACAATTTGAATAGTCAGATGGGATTTATCCGTTCTGATGAAGCCGGAAAGTTTATGGCTTTTCTGGTTGAGCAGGATATCAGAGACGCAATCAATGGAAGCTCCGAAGGAACTATTTCCATAAGAGAAATAATTGAGTATGTTGAACAGAAAACCGGAACAAAGGCAGTTGTTGACAAAACCGGAGCAAAAGCGCCATATAATGGAGAATCAGAATATAGTATTAATACGGAGAAGGCAGGTGCGTTAGGCTTTCGCTTTTCAGTACTTCAAGATTGGATATATAAACTGTTAGATTATTATATTCAGAGAGTTAATTGACTCATTTCACTGATTTCCGAAAAGGCATTTCGGAATGGTATCAGGCAGATTGTTTTTTCGGAAAAAGGTCAGGGAAAAGCAGTTCGGTTAGAGGAGACTTACAGAATAAAAGGAAAATCAGAAGGGGTGAAAACACAGATGACAAAGGGACAGATAAGCAGACATGTGAAACTGGCAGGAATGGGGCGTGCTCTGGCAGGCGGCGAGACGGTCTTTGCGGGGGAGACCAGGTATCGGCTTAAGGCAGGAGAGACATTGTTGGATTTGGCGGAAGAAGCAGCAGGAAAAGCGTTAGCCGAGGCCGGTATGGACATGGGGAACGTGGACTGCATCGTCTGCGCCATGGGCACACCGCTCCAGGCCATTCCCTGCAATGCGGCCCTGATTCATGAGCGGATGGCCAGGGGAACGGATATCCCGGCCATGGATATCAACACTACCTGCACCAGTTTCATCAGCGCCCTGGATGTGATGTCCTGCATGATAGAGTCCGGGCGGTACAGGGCAGTGCTGATTCTATCCGGCGACATGGCCTCCGCTGCGCTGAATCCAGGCCAGAAGGAGAGTTATGAGCTGTTTTCGGATGGCGCTGCCGCAGGCGTGCTTGTAAAGGCGGAACAGGGAGAAGCTTCCGAAATCCTTTACGCGCGCCAATGCACCTGGTCAGAGGGCGCCCATGACACGGAGATCCGGGGCGGGGGAGGGCTGCTGACCGCATTTTCTTTTACAGATGAGAATCGGGAGGATTACTATTTTGACATGAAAGGAATACGGATTCTGCGGCTCTGCGCCAGGAAGCTGCCGAAATTTGTGGAGGACTGTCTCCGGGAGGCAGGGGTTGCGCGGGAGGAGATACAGATTGTAGTTCCCCATCAGGCCAGTAAGGCCCTGGACACCATCATGCCCTGTCTGGGATTCAGGGAGGGCACCTACATAAACCGGGTGGCGGCATACGGCAACATGGTCTCCGCCTCGGTTCCCTTTGCGCTGTGCGAGTCCGTTCAGGAGGGCAGAATCCGGCGGGGAGATTTGGTGCTGCTCATGGGAACTGCGGCAGGGCTGACAGTGAATTTTATGCTGATGCGGTATTGAGTTTACGGTTCAGACAGCCCCATCAGGCTACTGGATTTTAGTTTTTTATCTAAAAAGCAGAAGGATGAAAGCCGCCATTTTTCTGTTGGATTTTTCCGCAAGGAAAGCTGCAAAAAGCATAACACAAATCTGTAACGGCTATGTGGGAGACGAAATCAATGAGAGAAGAAAAGGATATGGAAAATAAAACAGAGGCCCAGTGTCTGTATGAACTTGCCATGAAACATATCTATGGGGATGGAGTCCCGGAGGACAATGAACTGGCTCTGAAGCTGCTGACCCGGGCAAAGGATATGGGACATGTGGAGGCTGCCTATAATTTGGGGATTTGCTATCACTATGGCTACGGAACGGCAATCGATCTGGGAAAGGCCTATGAACTGTACCTGTATTCTGCAAACAGCGGCTATGGAAAGGGCATGGAACTGGTGGGGCGTTTCTATAACCGGGGCATCCATGTGGAGCAGAACCGCACACAGGCAGAATACTGGCTTCGGAAAGCTATGGAAAGCACAGACCCGGAAGCTGCCCTGGAAGCGCAAAAGGAACTTTTATATGCCGAAAGCGGCAGCGGGAATTATTTGCCCGTTGACAATCAGGCAGGAACGTGGTAGGATAAAAAGCAAATCAGCATAAGAAAAAGCGATGACGGAAACAAGTAGCATATCAATCGCAGACAGAGAGAGCATCAAAGGGTGGAAGATGCTTATGTGGATAATATGTGAAAACCATTCCTTAGCTGTACTGCCGAAAGTAGAGGTAAGCAGTGCCGTATACCTGCGTTAAAGGTTAGGATTTGATAGAATCTGAAGTGAAAAAATAAGGTGGAACCGTGCAACAAGCACCCTTAAAGGTAGTTATAACTATCTTTAAGAGTGCTTTTCTTATGTGGATTGAAAAATTCATTCAGGAAAGGAAGAGAAGAAATGAAGATCAAGATGAGAGACGGTTCCATCAGGGAGGCAGGTTTTGAGGAGGAACTGGGAAGAAACGCATTCCGGCACACCACGGCGCATATCCTGGCCCAGGCGGTAAAACGGCTGTATCCGGATACGAAATGTGCCATAGGTCCGGCGACAGCGGAGGGATTCTACTATGATTTCGAATTTTCGTTCCGTTTTTCGGAGGAAAATTTCCCGGAAGTGGAAGGGGAGATGCGGAAAATCGTGAAAGAGAATCTGCAGCTGAAGCAGTTTACTGCAGACCGTAATGCTCTCCTGCAGGAACTGGAGGAACGAAATGAGGATTACAAGGCGGAAATCCTGCAGGAACTGCCGGAAAACGAGGAAATCAGCCTTTACCGCCAGGGAGAGTATGTGGAGATGTGCGCAGGCCCTCATGTGGAGTATACCAGTGCTGTCAGGGCATTCCGGCTGCTGTCCGTAGCGGGGGCCTACTGGCGGGGAGACGAGAGGAATAAGATGCTCACCAGGATTTACGGCACGTCGTTTCCGGATGAAGAGAGGCTTGGGGAATATCTGAACCGCCTGGAGGAGGCGAAAAAGAGGGATCACAGGAAATTAGGGAAGGAACTGGGCTTCTTTGCCCTGTTTGATGAGGGCCCGGGATTCCCCTTCTTTCTTCCCCGGGGCCTGCAGTTTCGGAATCTACTTATCGACTACTGGAGGCAGCTGCATGAGAGGGAAGGATACAGGGAGATTTCCACGCCGGTGATGCTGAACCGTAAGCTTTGGGAGACATCCGGGCACTGGGAGCATTACAGGGACAAAATGTATACCACGGCCATCGACGGAGGGGACTATGCCATAAAGCCCATGAGCTGTCCGGGGGGCATGTTGGTTTACCAGATGGAACCCCGTTCTTACCGGGAGCTTCCCATGCGTATCAGTGAACTGGGGCTGATCCACAGAAACGAAAAATCCGGCACCCTCCACGGGCTTATGCGGGTTCGCTGCTGCACCCAGGATGATGCTCACATCTTTATGATGCCGGAACAGATGCAGGAAGAGATAAAAGGGGTTGCCCGCCTGATTGGCGAAGTATATTCCCGTTTTGGCTTCCGGTACCATGTTGAGCTGTCCACCAGGCCGGAAAGCTTCATCGGCAGTCTGGAGGAGTGGGAGGCGGCTACCGAGGGTCTGCGCAGTGCGTTGGAGGATCTGAAACTTCCCTATGTGATAAATCCCGGAGACGGGGCGTTCTACGGTCCGAAGATCGATTTCCACCTGGAGGATTCCCTGGGAAGGACCTGGCAGTGCGGAACTATCCAGTTGGACTTTCAAATGCCGCAGCGTTTCTGGGCAGAGTACATCGGCGAAGACGGAAAAAAGCACCGTCCCATTATGATACACCGGGTGGTGTTCGGCTCTCTTGAGCGGTTCATGGGGATTCTGATGGAACATTACGCAGGAAAGTTTCCCCTGTGGCTGTCTCCGGTACAGGTGAAGGTGCTGCCCATCTCGGATAAATATGCGGATTACGCCCGGGAAATCGAAAGCCGGATGAAGAGGGAAGGGCTGCGCTGCGAAACGGATATAAAAGGAGAAAAGATAGGCTACAAAATCAGGACGGCCCAGATGGAAAAGATTCCCTACATGCTTGTGGTGGGAGAGAAGGAAAGCGCCACTGCAACGGTCTCTGTCCGGCAGCGGGAGGCGGGGGACCTGGGAAGGATGCCGGTGGGCAGGTTCTTGGAAATGCTTCAGGAGGAAGGTATCTGTTTTCACGGCGGGCTGTCTGACTGATAGGGTTCCCTGCCTGGGGATGCCGAAGGATTGAAGCAGACTTGTGCATGGTGAGCTGTTTCTGCCGTGACGGAGACAACTTGCTGCGGCTCGTGAGAGTAACTTGAAATATAGGCAGAAAAGGGGTATAATGGGACGGAAAGGCGGGGGACTTTTTCAGGAGGGTCTCCGTTATGGGGAAAGGACGAAAATGAGGAACCAATATGACAAAACCATAAGAGCCTGTTTCACGGGCTACATTGTACAGGCTGTGGTAAACAATTTTACGCCCCTGCTATTTTTGTTTTTTCACAGAAGCTATGAGATACCCCTTTCCCGGATTACCTTATTGGTGACGTTCAATTTCGGGATACAGCTTCTGGTGGACCTTCTGGCTGTAGGGTTCGTGGATAAAATCGGGTATCGTGTGTCTTTGGTTGCCGCCCATGTTTTATCGGCGGCGGGCCTGATTTTCCTGACCATTCTGCCGGAGCTGCTGCCGTCGCCTTTTGCCGGGATTTTGATTTCCGTCATGGTCTATGCCGTGGGCGGCGGGCTGTTGGAAGTCCTGGTGAGTCCGGTGGTGGAGGCCTGCCCTTCCGATCATAAGGAAAAGACCATGAGCATGCTGCATTCTTTTTACTGTTGGGGGCATGCGGGGGTGGTGCTGCTTTCCGCCCTGTTTTTCCAGGCGGCAGGTATCGGGAACTGGAAAATTCTGGCCTGCCTGTGGGCGCTGATTCCGATTGCCAATGCCGTTGCCTTTGCCGGGGTGCCCATTGCGCCGCTGATGGAAGAGGGGGAGCGGGGGCTGACGCTGGGGGAACTGTTCCGCCTGAAGATATTCTGGATTTTGCTGATCATGATGGTATGCGCAGGGGCAAGCGAGCAGGCAGTAAGCCAGTGGGCGTCCACCTTTGCGGAGAAAGGCCTGGGGCTGTCCAAAACAGTGGGGGATCTGGCCGGGCCTCTGGTCTTTGCGGTGCTGATGGGAACATCCAGGTTATTCTACGGGAAATACGGAGACCGGATTCACCTGGAACGGTTCATGGTCTGCAGCAGCTGCCTTTGCATTTTTGCCTATCTGGGCATCTCTCTTCTGCCGCCGCTTAGTCTGGTATGCTGCGGAATCTGCGGGCTGTCGGTGGGGATTATGTGGCCCGGAACCTTCAGCAGGGCATCGGCCGCTCTGCCCAGGGGAGGTACGGCTATGTTCGCCCTGCTGGCCCTGGGCGGGGACATCGGCTGTTCGGCAGGGCCGACTCTGGTGGGAATGGTATCAGGGATGTCCGGAGATGACCTGAAGATGGGCATTCTGGCAGGCGTTATCTTTCCGGTGCTGCTGTTAGCCGGAATATTTCTCTGCGGGAGACTGAAAAAAGCATCTGTTTGAGGGCAGGTGCATGGCAGAGCGAAGCAGGGGTACCGGGGAACCGGAACAATGGAAAACTTGCCCGGGGATTCACGGGGCGGCGGAAGTACGGTTACAGGCCGCAGTTTTGGATGCGCAGGCCCGCGCAGGGGAAATATGCCGTTTCGGCGGCGCAGGGACCGCAGGGCGGAGCGGGCAGTGGAGAAGGCCATTTCCCTGTTTGATTGGAATCAATGGAAAGCAGACGGTATGACGTCGCAGAATAACAGGAGGAAAAGACATGAAAACAACGAAGTATGCGGGAACGCAGACAGAAAAGAATCTGGAGGCAGCATTTGCGGGGGAATCCCAGGCCAGGAACAAGTATACATACTTTGCCTCCGCAGCAAAAAAGGAAGGCTATGAGCAGATTGCAGGCCTGTTTCTGAAGACTGCGGAAAACGAAAAAGAGCATGCGAAGATGTGGCTCAAGGAGCTTGCCGGTATCGGCGATACGAAGGAGAACCTTGCCGCGGCTGCAGAGGGAGAAAACTTTGAGTGGACGGATATGTATGCGGATTTTGCCAGGACGGCAGAGGAGGAAGGCTTCCCGGAGCTTGCGGCCAAGTTCCGCCTGGTAGGAGAAATCGAGAAACATCATGAGGAAAGGTATCGGGCGCTGCTCCGGAATCTGGAGACGGCAGCCGTATTCGAGAAGAGCGAGGTGAAGGTGTGGGAGTGCCGCAACTGCGGTCACATTGTAGTTGGGACAAAGGCTCCGGAGGTGTGCCCCACATGCAATCATCCCCAGAGCTATTTCGAGGTACATGCAGAGAACTACTGATTTCAGGGAAAAATGGCATAACAGGACGATTTTCAGAGGGGCGGAGGATTCTGCTCCTCTTTTCCGTTCCCCTGCTCGATTGCACACGGGCATCCCGGGAAACAGAAAAAAATCCAATGGAAATAGGAAATAAGTTAAAGCGGGAAAAACGAATCTGTGCTATGCTGTAAAGAGGGAACAGTTCGGCGCGCTGTCTGAACTGATACGTAAAAAGGGAATTCGGAGAACGGAAACAGGGAGTGGGGAAGGTTGTTATTTGATGTAAAAGAGAGAATGCTGCAGGTACTTGACCGCAGACCGGAGGGAAAGCTGATGCCGCTGTTGGAAAAGCACGGGGTAGGAGCGGCGGCCTACTACGGGAAAGCCTGCCGCCGTATCTATGAGGCTTTCCGGGACTATCCAAGGACCCGGGAGGGCGGCTTTATCCATGTCAGGAATGGGCTGCGCGGGCAGATGTGGGTGGACGGCGTCTTTATGGGGCAGATGTTTTACTGCCGCTACGGAAGAATGTTCCGGGAACCGGCCTGTTTTGACGCAGGATAGTATGGGATCATTAAATATACCAGACAGGTATCTGGAGTAGATTTTCCCGCAGTACACCCACATCAGGGCAGTTGCATACAACCGATCCCACGCCGCGTTTTTTTCCCGGAATTTGATCTAAAATGGGAAATGCAGATGTCATCATTGCCTTTGCCTGTGTGCTTTTTTTTATTTCTATGGGGTATAAGATTCCGTTTTCTTCAATAATCATATCGATTTCTATTTCTGTTTCCTGGATTTCGTGGCTTTCCGTTACCTTTTTCCTGTCGCGTCCGCGATAATAGGATACAAAGTGACGATAATCCAGGCCTTCGTTGGCAAAGGACTTCAATATTTCGGATATCACGAATGTTTCAAACATGGGACCGCTCATTGCTCCGTAAGCGAGCGTTTCCGGCGTCAGCCATCTTGTGAGATAGCAGGCAAGGCCGGTATCTCGGAAATAGAGTTTGGGCGATTTAATTGCCCTTTTTAAAACATTGGAGGTGTAGGGTTCCAACAAGTAAATAATGCCGGAGGTCTCCAAAATCGAAATCCAGTTTTTTACGGTTGTCACGTCTTTCCCGATTTCTGACGCAATGGAGGTGTAGTTTAATATTTCTCCGGTTCTTGCCGCGGCAGCTATCATAAATTGTCTGAAAATATTCAGGTCCTGTACGGCTGCCAGTTCTCTGACATCTCTCTCCATATAGGTTTTTACGTAATCCGAATAGAATGCGCTCCATTCCTTATGGGCATCCTGCAGTTCGGGGTATCCGCCCCTGTGAATCATTTCCCAGATATTTGCAGGGTTTCGGGCAGATTCCCGCCTTTTTGCCACATATTCCGGGGTTGGAAGGAAGTGCTCGTTAAAAGGATCCCTCATGCTCTCACGCATGGACAGGCCGGACAGTTCGAGAATCCCGATTCGTCCGGACAGGGATTCCGAAACATTCTGCATCAAATGAAAAGGTTGTGAACCGGACAGGCAGAACAGGCCTTTTTCCTCACTTTCATCGCATTTGATTTTAAGGTAGCGGAATAATTCACCTGCCCTTTGTACCTCGTCAATTGTGACTGGAGGCGGATTCAAGGTTAAAAACATGCTTCCGGCTTCTCTTGCCTGCTGCTCCAGAAAAGGATCGTCCAAAGAGATATATTTCCTGGAGGGAAATACTTTCTTCAGCAATGTGGACTTTCCTGTCTGGCGTGGGCCTGTCAACAGAATTGCCTTATATGTCTTTTCGTATTTACGTAATCTGTTTTCCAATGCTCTTGGAATATAGTCCATCATTTTCCTCCTAATATAGTCGCTGCGCGACGGCACTAAAGGGTAAAGCCGCTTCGACGCACTTGACATTTCTTAGCCGGACTGTTCCGGTTCCGCTATGAATGTATTTTCTGGAATTTCAATCTAAATCTGTCATCATTGTATCATAAGATATGTTATTTTTCAACGGATATTCGGAGAGACAATCCTGCTTTTCGAGGGAGATCTGTGAGTGTCATCCAAGGGCATTCACAATGTTTTCCCAATAGTCGAATGTGCAGCCGCCTAATTGCCGAAAGCCCATGGCTGTATAAAAGCCAATGGCTTCCGGAGTGTCGTCTGAGGTCAGCTTAATCTGGCGCACATGGCGGTACCTGTCCAGAACCGCCCGCATGAGGGCAGAACCCACACCCTTCCGCTGATGTGTGGGGAAAATCAGAATATCCTGAATAAATACGATGGTCTGTCCGTCTCCAACGGTGCGGATTATTCCCAGGAGCTGTCCGTCTTCGTAAGCCGCCAGTGTCAGCATGGAATTTTCAAATCCTTTTTTGAGAGTTTCCGGGTGGTCCGTATATGCCGTCCACCCTACGCTTGCATAGAGTTTCAAAATCTCTGCTTCGTTATAGGAGGTATATTCCTTGATTTCCATGAAAGCTCCTTTCTGTTTTCGGTTTGTCTGAAGTTACAATTCTCCCAACCATTCCCGCAGGGCCGATAAGATCTTTCCGTTTCGCAGTGCATCCAGGGATTCTTCCGCCCAGGAAGGGATCTTTTCCTGTTTACAGGCGCTGACCAGTGTAACCAAAGGTCCAAGGAATGCGTCTGCTTTCCGTTCCTCTTCCGCAAAGTTCATTCCGTATTCCTCCAGAAAGGCTTGGGCAGCATCCGGTGAAAGGGAACTGATTACATTGCGGATATCCAGTATTTTTTTGAGGACGGATATCCCATAGCCGTGGCTTTCCACAGAGGTGAGGATGATACGGTGAAGGCTACGGGCGTGTTTGTTCTGGCTGAGGGCATGGAGGAAGCGTCCGTTGGACAGTTGGAGGAGGTGTTTGCCCTGTTGGGCCTGGACTGCAGGTTCCGGCTGTTGGAAGGGCAGGAGAAGTAAGCGTACTATTCGTTTTTCCAGAGAACTTTCTCCGCAGTCTGTTGCAGGGAGGTTTCTTTAATACCCGGTTCTGTGCAGTTTTGTGAGATTTGCGGGCGTCTCCACTTTCGGAAAAGAAATCCGTATTTCAAAGCCCTGTCCCCACTGGGAGGATGCCTCCAGGGAAAGTCCGATCTCCCTGGCGATCTCGGCTGCCAGGTACAGTCCCATGCCGGTGGCCCGTTTCCGGTTCTCGCCGGAGTCCCCGGTAAAGCCTTTTTCAAAGATATAGGGAAGATCGCAGGCTTTTACGCCCGTGCCGTTGTCCCGGATATCCAGTCTGCAGCCGGAGGCGTCCTCCCGGTAATCAAAGCGGAGCGCGGGAGACCGGGCGCTGTATTTCACGGAATTGCTGACGAGCTGCCGTATCAGGAACAGCAGCCCCCGGCGGTCCGTGTATACATGGGCTTCGGCGGAGGGAAGGGTGATCCGGAACTGTTTTTCCTCCAAAAGGGGGCGGTAGTCCTCCAGAATTTCCCTGATGCAGGGCAGCAGGGGAAAGCGCTCGAATAGATAATCCTTCCGGGCGCTCTTGAGGCGGGCATAATACAGCATCTGGTCTATGAATTCCTGCATGCGGTTCCGCACATAGTCCAGTCTGCGCACCACGGGTTCAGGAAGGCTGTCTCTGCGGTTGTCCAACAGGAGGGAGAGCAGGGAGAGGGGCATCTTCGTCTCATGGGCCCAGGACTCCACATACTCCTCGTATTCTTCCAGGCGGGTTTCCAGATGCCTGCAGGCATCCCGGCGTTCCCGGAGATTTGCGCCCAGCAGGCGGACTGCATGGGCCTGTGATGAGCCCAGGCATTTTAGAAGCAGCTCCTCCTGATATTCGTCAGGCGTCTCCAGAAAGGCCAGGAAAGCTTTTTCGCGGCTGTTTCCCCGGTAGGCAAGCACGGCGCTGACTGCGGAAAACAGGAGGAGGGATGCCAGCAGGATTGCGGCGGCCAGGGCGGGGAACGCCCGGGAATCCACTACCCAGAGCAGAAAAGACGAAAAAACGTCCATTCCAAGCAGTACAAGCAGCCAGGGCAGAGCGTGCTGTAAGTGTTTCAGGTATCGTTTCATAGGTTCCCCCTTTTGGTTGTCATTGCGTGATATCCTCCTGTTTTGCCGGGACAAGGCGGTAGCCGGCGCCCCTTATGGGGATTAGGCGGCAGTCCATGTCAAGGCCTGCAAGGGTTTTCTTCAGCCGCGTCAGATTTACCTGCAGGGCATTTTCGTCGATGAACTGGGTAGTGCCCCATAATCCCAGGCATAATTCTTCCTTTGTTACGGCCTCGTCACCGTGGGACAGGAACAGTTCCAACAGTTTCCCCTGATTTTTGGGAAGGATTACGGACCGGCCGTGGACATAAAGCGTATAAGACTGTCGGTCCAACAGGCAGCCCGGGCCTTCCAACAGGTTCGCTCTGCCCTCAAACCGCTTCAGCACATTGGAGATGCGCGCCAGAAGCCGCTCCCCCGGGCAGGGTTTGGTCAGATATTCGTCCGCACCCAGTTCCAGGGCGTGGAGTTCGTCCCGCATCTGGTCCCGGGAGGTGAGCACCAGGACGGGGATGGCGCTTTTCCGCTTCAGTTCCCGGCAGATCTGGAATCCACCTGCGCCGGGAAGGTTCAGGTCCAGGAGGACAAGGTCCGGGGAAAGGTCCAGGAGCGCCTGGGCCGTGTCCTCAAATTTCTCGACCGCAAGGGGTTCGTAGCCTGCCCGGCCCAACAGCTCGGACAGTTCCTCCCGCATAAATACCTCGTCCTCCACAATGGCAATTCGTTTCATCACAGCCTCCCTGTCCCGGGCAGTCCGGGAATTTTTTCCAACAGCCCTATTCCTCCCGCTCCGGCGTCATCAAAGTGAGGAGATAACGGCATGCGGAGCGTCTGGCTGCGGCTATATAGACAGATTCTACCACAACCAGAAGGAAAATCATAGTGGCAGATACGCCCATCAGCTCTATTGCAGTGGCTGTGGTCAGATAACCCAGTATGCCAGTGAGCAGAGAGCGGATGCCGAACAGGCTGCTGATAACCGCAACGGCGATGGGAAGGCCGAAGTACCAGTTCAGCTGTTTTCCGGCGCAGCGGCAGAGGAGTTCATAGGAGGCGCCCAGGCGGATGAGGGTTTTGTACCGCCTGCCGGATTTCTGCTGACTCATTAAAAACTGTACGCCCATTACCGTATTTGCGATAATCAGGAAGATGACAGTGAGATAAACGGTAAGGTAGCCTGCAGCAACCGCATAGAACAGCTTTCTGCCCATATTTTGGAGGTAGCTTTCATATTCCAGTCCGGCTTCGTCCAGGCGTTCATTCATCTCCATAATAGCGCTCATCAGGCTTCGGGAGCGGAGCAGTTCCGGATCCAGCACGGCGTTCAGGTAGGTGCTGTAATCCCCCTGTGTATAGCGGGTGAATACCTGGTCCGGCACGATCAGGGCAAAGGACAGGGAGATGGCGCGGTCCGTGACCAGGTTCAGGGTCTGGACGGTTCCGGTGAGATAAAAGGTATCCCGGTCCAGGGTTACGGCAGGCCGTTTTTCCAGTATTTCATTCATCAGCTCCAGGCGGCCCGGAGAGCTGTCTTCATGATGCATGTAGACTGCGGCCTCGTTTTCCGCAAGAGTCAGCGCGGGCAGTTCCGCCAGGGAGAGCAGATGGTTATAGCCGCTGAGGGAAATCAGGTAGGGATAGACGGCATAGCCCAGGTTGTTCAGCAGCACATCCCTGTCCTGGGATGCCTCCGCCTGTTCCAGGGCTTCCAGGACGGATTCCATTTTAAAGTCCGCCTGCTGACCGTCCCCTGTGCGGATGTGTCCCAGGTTTATCTCGAATAACTGGGAAAAGCAGACATCCAGGTCATTGCTTTCGATCTGTCTGACGGTTTCCGTGCCGTCCTGATATTCCGGAAAGGTATAATCCAGAATATGGGAGTCGGTTTTCCCGAAAAGGGAAAATACATTGCTGTCCCTGTCGAAATAGCCGGACACAGCCGCGCCTGCCCCAAGGCAGCAGAGGGCGGCCAGAAGAAGCAGGGAGCTGACGGCCAGGCTGCCGGAGCGCAGGACAATATTCTCCTGAATCTGCCGGAAAGTGAAGGTATGGAGCCGCCGGTTCCTGCCCGTGTGATTTACCAGGAAGCCGATTGCGGAGCCAAGTCCGAAGAAAAGAAGCATGGTTCCGGAAAAGCCCAGAAGCAGGGTGGCTCCCATCTTTTTCAGATTATACCAGGAAAGTCCCTGGATGGCCATGGTGTAGGCGGCAGCAAGGAAGAAAACGCCCAGTATAAACGAAATAACGTACACAGTCGCACTGAAACGGCGTCTGGCTCCCTTTGGCGCGTCCGACAGCAGCGCCCCGAGTTCCTGTCCGGCAATCCGGCCGCTGAGCAGAAGGAAAGCTCCCAGTTTTATGGCAAGGAAACCAAGGACAGTCCACAGCACAGCCGTGAGGGAGAGGGTGAAACGATGCCCCACAATGCCCATGCCCACAATTCTTGCGGTAGTCAGGCTGATCAACTCGGACAGCAGAACTGCGGCGGGCAGGCCAACAGCCAGGGAGAGCAGGCTGCTGCGGAAATCCTCCGCCAACAGCAGGAGGAAGAGCTTCGGTCTGCGCATGCCCATCATCAGGTAGACGCCGAATTCATGCCTGCGCCGTTCCAACTGGAACTGTCCGGCATAGTAGACCAGAAAGAAGAGGATGAGCAGCGTCATACCGAAGAACAGGGGTATCATCTGAAAGAGCCGGTCTACGGCCTGGCTCTCCATTTTGTCCAGGAAGATCATCACATCCTGGCGGGGCAGGGCGAGTATAATGTAAAAGGCGATAATGGAAACCAGTAAGGAGGCGAAGAACAGTCCGTTTTCCTTCCGGCTTCTTGCGCTGTTGCGGGTGATCAGTTTATAAAACATTTGCGCTTCCTCCTCCCAGATGCGCGGTCACATTGAGAATCCGCTCGTAGAAGTCCGGGCGGGATTCCGTCTCCATGTCTCTGCGCAGTTCGTGAAAAATGATGCCGTCCTGGATAAACAGTATCCTCCGGCAGTAGCTTGCCGCATTGGTGTCGTGGGTAACCATCAGGATGGTGGTGTTTTTGTCCTGATTTAAACCGGAAAGCTTCTCCATCAGCGATTTTGCGTTCCGGGAATCCAGTGCGCCGGTGGGTTCGTCTGCCAGGATAATGCCGGGCGTTAAAATCAGGGCCCTGGCGGCTGCCACCCGCTGTTTCTGGCCGCCGGACATCTGGGCGGGAAATTTATCCAGTACATCCCGGATTTCCAGATAGTCGGCCAGGCTGTGCAGGCGCTTGCGGCTTTCCTTCTCCGGCACATTCTGGATGGACAGGGGCAGGAGGATATTTTCCTTTCCGGTGAGGTTATCCAGAAGCTCGAAATTCTGGAACAGATAACCGATTTGCCTTCCCCGGTATCCGGCAAGGGCAGCGCCCTTCAGTTTCAGCACGGAAGCGCCGTTCATGATAATGCTGCCGCTGTCCGGCCGTATCACCGTGGCGATGCAGTTCAACAGGGTGGATTTCCCGGAGCCGCTGCTTCCCATAATGCCCAGGAATTCCCCTGCCATGACCTGGAAGGTGATGCCGTCCAGGGCTTTGGTGGGGTTTGCGGGCTTTCCGTAGTATTTTTTCAGTGCGTTGATTTCAAGTACAGGTTTCATGTCTGAGCCTCCCGGTTGTTTGTAAGTCTGTTCTGCATGTTTGTTTTTTCGGCATGCCGATTCCGCTGCGGTGATTCTATGGTAACACAGGAAGGGGAAAAAGAATACTTACAGTAAATGAAAGGTATTGGATAAAAAGGGCGTTGTTACTATTCACAGCCGTTTTACTGGCATGACAAATAAAGCGGAGCTGTAACGC
>CAJUFB010000046.1 GCA_910585805.1 uncultured Acetatifactor sp. | reverse complement strand
TCAACAGAGTTTTGGCTCTATTTTATTTTGGGTTGCGGCCGGAGGTCCGCGCTATTAATAAGCAGATATAGAAACGCAGGCACCATCATGAGATACAGCGGCAGAAAGCGCTTCAGTCCGGCCCGCTTTTTCTTTCTCTTTGATACTTCCGCCATAAACCCTCTCCTCTCTCCGGGCGCGGTACGGACACCGCACCCGGTCAATCTTTCCTGTCCCTTTACCGTTCAGCCAGCCAGGCGTCCACTTGCCTCTGCATCTCCGCAATCACTTCCCCGGAACCGGCATCTTCCATCTCCTGAAGCAGAAGGGGAATATATTCCTCCGGGTCCACCGCCCCGGTAATCAGGGCCTTGTAATATTTGGAGCGCACATTGCTCACCGCGCTGATCTGATCCTGCACGGGGGAAGGGTCAAAGGTAAATCCCATGGTCTTGGAAATAATGGAGGAGGCATTGTAATCCTCTATCTTCTGGTAAATATCTGCGCCGTCCGTGGACCAGGGTGTGCATACAAACTGATTGGGCAGAATCCATCCGGCTCCCAGATGGTATCCTACGGTGGAAGCATCCTTCCCTTCGGGGAAATCCAGAAGTCCCTCTCCATTCACCACATAGTCCTCGCCCTCTATCCCCCAGTTCAGCAGGTTCATGGCTTCCGTGCTGCTCATCAGGAAATTCAGCATCTTCATAGCCTTCACCGGGTCTTCGCTGCCGCTGCCGATGGAGTAGCAGAACACGGCGCTGGTGGCTGTGGTGGCCAGGGGCTCAGTCAGATGTACCATGGTCAGCTCCACGCCGCCGCAGTTGTTCTGCTGATCCACCACAGAGAGGGGATGGCCGTAATCGCTGAAGAAGGAGAAGGCCTGACCGGATTTAATGTAGGAATAATAGGACTCCGTATCGGAAGCGGCGCCGCTGTTCACCCATCCGTTCTCAAACCATTTATGAATATAGGTACACCACTTTTTGAAAGGTTCCGTGTCAAAAAAGTTCTCCACAGTGGTACCGTTTTCCGGATCCATAATTGCGTAGGTTTCCAATCCGCCCACATAGTCCAGTGGAGTGAGCTCCGGCATGCCCAGGTTGTCCGGCGCAATCATCCACATTCCCGGTTCCAGAGCCGCCACCTTTTCATACAGGGCATCCACATCCTCGATGGTCTTGATGCCGCTGACGTCAAGACCGTGTTTCTCCAGAATATCCGTGCGGAAGAATACGGAAGCCTGCTGGGAGATCTCTTTATGCACCGGCACCCCGTATACATAGCCGTTGAGACTGGGCGCCGTGGCTACCTCCGGGGAAACGTAGCTGTTCAGCACATCCTGTCCGTGCTCTTCCAACAAGGGGCCCATATCCGCCACATAACCCGCATTTACCCAGCTTGGGCCATAGGCAGATACGGAAGTAAAGATGTCCAGTTTGCTCTTGGAGCTGAGTTCCAGCTGTATCTGCTCCATATACGCCGCAAAGGGCAGAATCTGCAGGTCCAATGTCATATTCAGTTTTTCCAGGGTAAGTTCATTGAGCTTCCCCAGTACTCTGTCCACTTCCCCCTCGCTGGGAGAAGCAGCCGGCAGCGCGATAATCATACGCACCTGGTAGGGATCCTCTCCTGCAGGCGTTTCCTCGCCGGAAGCATTGTCCGCTTCTGACGTCTGGCTTTCGCCGCTGTTTTCCGTTGTTGACTGGGAGTCCTGACTGTCGTTTCCTGTGTCTCCGCAGCCTGCAAGCAGGCCTGCAGTCATTGCCGCTGTCAAAAATAATGCAATTTTCTTTTTCAGTTTCATTTTTTCCTCCTTATTCCAGTTCCGTAACTACTCATGCACACCCAGGTTCCGTCATAGGATTTCCGGCCGCTAAATACTGCGTCCGTAAATCCTATGGGGCTGTATATGAGCAGTTACTGAATTTAGTCGCTGCGCCACAGCTCTGAAGCGTAAGGTCTCTTCGCGTTCTTTTTTAGCGGGGCGGACAGATCAGATAAGCATTTGCTTCTTTGCGCAGTGTCCATGTCTCTCCGTTCACCCGGGCCCGGTTAAGTTCCCGGGGCACGTAGGCTTTGATTTCTTCCACATCCATGCCCTGTGTCTCCACGGTCATGACGCCGTCCTGCAGGCGGGCTTCCATATAGCCTTCCACACCGTCATCGAAATAAACCTGCTTCATGGCGTCCGTGAGGTTGACCGCTACCTGGAGGCGGGAGAAGTTCTCGTCCGCAATATGCATGGGCGCTTCCTTCAGCATGGGCAGCATATGGTTTTCTCTGAGGTAGAGCGGAATCCTGTCAATCTCTTTTCCCGAAACAATCCATCTGTCTCCCTGAAGCCGCTCTCCTGTATGGAGATCCACAAAGCTGCCTTTGGGCAGATAGATATGATGCACCTTCTGATCGAACACCGGAGCTACCAGCAGGGATTCTCCCAGCATGTACTGTGTGGACAGGCTTCTCACGTTCAGGTCCTCCGGGTATTCCAATACCATGGCCCGCATCATGGGAAGTCCTTCCGCGCAGGTTTCGCAGGCGGTGCTGTACAGATACGGCGTCATGCGGTATCTGAGCTTATTGATTTTCAGGAAGGCGTCCTGGGCTTCCCGGGAGTAGAACCAGGGTTCCCTGGGTGTTGACTGTCCATGGCTTCTGCTCAAAGGCGCCATCAATCCCATCTGCACGGAGCGGATGTATTCCTCATCCCCCGGGATGGCTCTCCTGCCTTCGTAGTCACAGTTGTAGAAGCCTCCGATATCAAAGCCCCAGAAGGACACGCCGCTGAGTCCCATGCTGAGTCCTCCCCTTAAGATTGCCGCCAGATTGTTCTCCGATGCGGAGGAATCTCCCGCCCAGTGAGCCGGATATTTCTGGCTCCCGGCGTAACCGCTCCTGCACCAGATCAGCGCTTTCTCTCCCGTCTCTTTCTTGATCTCCGCCGAGGCCTCGTAGATGGTTTTGGAATACAGGTATGTGTATTTATTATGCCCCTCCACACCTGTCAGTCCGTCATAGTACACGGCGGTTTCCGGCAGTTCCTCCGAGAAGTCTGTCTTAATCACGCCCACGCCCATGCGCATCAGGCGTTTTACCCGTTCCTTCACATAGGCCGCGCATTCCGGATTGGAGAAATCCAGTGCGGCCATCATGGCGCTTCCCGTATCTCCGCCCTCTCCCAGTTGGAAGAGACATACGTCCCCGTTTCTGTCCTTTACCAGGTAACCCCGCTCCTTCATGAGTTCAAACTGCGCGGAATTCTCTTCGCCCCTTCCCCATCTGCCCTTCAGGGACACATAGGGGAACATCCACAGCGAGAGATGGAAGCCCTTGTCACGGAGTTTTCGAATCATGTCCTCCGGCTCCGGAAATCTCTTCTCGTCAAAAGCCAGGATCTCTGTACTGCCCTGGGGAGACATCATGTCAAGCCAACCGTCGATATGTACCACGTCCGCCGACATGCCGAATTCTTCCATCCGGCTGACGATTTCCTCCACCTCCGCCCTGTTCATATAGCTCATGCGGGACATCCAGAATCCGAAGGCCCATCTGGGAATCATGGGAGATCTGCCTGTATACGCGGTATAATCCCGGAGAAGCCCCTTGTAATCCCTGTTGCAGAACATGTAATAATCCAGGTACGGGTCCTCCGTTTCCATGGTGTATGCCACGCCGGAAGAGGCTCCCATATTAAAATGGGTTCTGGTGTATGTGTTCATCAAAATGAAATAGCCCGAAGAACTCATAAAGCAGGGCATTCCCTTGTAGGAAATATCGGAATTGGTGGACTGGGCGTCCCGCTGCCATACCGTGATGCGCTGTCCCCTCTTGTTGAAATCCGTGAATTTTTCTCCGAATCCATAGAAAGACTCGTCACAGTACATATACATGGTTTCAAAGGTATCCGTAACCTGTCCGTCCGCTCCCACTGTGAATCCCAGGGGAATGGATTTGTATTTCTGGCCCACGTCGAAATCCTTAATCTGTTCTTGCGTAAGCACCTCGCCGTCCAGCAGAACCGTCATTTCCCAGGGACATTTCCGGAAACGGAGAAGCACTCTGTCCGTGGCCGCAGTGATGTACTCCGCTTCCTCCACCACCTTTACTTTTTCGTAAGGGGCAAAGTCGAAAACCTGGTTCGGACGCACCGGCTCCCTGCCCTCCGGAAACATCTGCAGCCGAAATACCGTCTCCCCGGAGAAGGTCACCTTTACCAAGGCGGTTCTCTCATGATAAGTGTCCGCCGCCAGTAAAATGCCGTCCTGCCGGATCTCATAACCGGTAACCTTCCTGAGAAAATCTTTTTCGCCGTTTCTGGCAAAATGGGCATATCCCAACTCTACGTCCAGGGGATGCTCTTTTTTGTCTAAATTGTATCCAACCTTCCCCTGATGTTCCAATAAAACCATCTTATCGCCTCCTTTTCCTATATTTTTTCTTTATCTCCCGTCAACATAACCGCCGTCATTACTCTTTCGGTTGTATTTATAGTACAATATGCACATGCAGCTTTCTATAATTTATATACCTCTGATTATAACTTTTGTATCCTGATGTCCTTTTACAGGGATTCCGCGGCATTCACTTCCAGTTCAATTCTCTCATGGCTGAAAAGCCTGATCAGCACTGTGCCGTCAGATTCCTCATACCATCCTTCTTCAAAATACAGGCTGTGTCCGGCATGGGTTTCCTTCAGGGGGCGGCGGTTGAGTAAAATCCCGGAAGGCTTCCCGGAGAGTCCCTTCAGGATCAGATACGGTATCTCCCCCATGCCGTCGCAGAACAGCTCAAACCCATCCTCCCTGTGCCGAAAATGATACCGGGATGCGTCTGCGGCAGAGCGATACCAACAATCTCCGCCGTCCTCCTCCGGCGGCGTCAGCAGCAGCGCGTTTTTCCGGCTTACCGTCATACTCTGTCCCGGCTCCAGGGAACCGTTCAGCTGCAGAGGAATCAGAGCGCCGGAACGCAGATAGACGGGGATGGAGGACAGGGGAACCTGCCGCTCCACACTCACAGGCCCTTCCACCGTCTCCCGGTTGTCCCAGAAACTGACCCATTTTCCCCGGGGAAAATAGATTCGGCGCGTATTGTCCTCATTGTGCACAGGCGCCACCAATAGATATTTCCCATAGAGGTACTGATCCTCACAGCCCATGGTTTCCCCCTGTTCCGGGAAGGCCATGGCCATGGGCAGCATCATGGGAATTCCCGTCAGATGGGCATGCACGGCCCAGTCGTAGGAATAGGGCAGCAGATTCTCCCGAAGCCACGCATAGAATCGATAGAGTTCCACCGTGCCCGGGCTGTATTCCCAGGGTTCCCGGGGCTCTGTCCCGTGATAGCGCATCAGCGGGCAGAAACAGGCATATTCCGTCCAACGGATATAGGTTTCCTCGTCCCCGAATCCTCCGTATCCTCCCGCATCCACTCCCCAGAAGGGCAGTCCGGAAGCGGCAGCGGACAATCCCCCATGGATAGAGTAGGTCATTCCCAGGAAATTGGACTGCTGATCGCCGCCGAACTGACAGGCAAAGTGCTGAGAACCTGCCGCAGCGCCTCTGGTAAACAGCACATGATCGTCCCCGTAGCGTTCTTCAAAGAGTTCCCTGTAGCTTCTGGCGTACTCATAGGCATATCCGTTGTGCATCTCCGCGCCGCGTCTGCCGTCATAAAACAGGGCTTCGTCCGGCACCACGTCGCCGAAATCCACCATGCTTCCCCGGATACCGGCGTCCAATCTCTCCGCCCACTGGGCCTTCAGCAGTTCCATTCCTCTCGGGTGCGTAAAGTCAATCACCTTAGGCAGGGGATGTTCCGGGAAAACGGCGTCGGTGAGATTTTCCGTCACCGGCAGTTCTTCCCCGGGAACTCCCGGAAGCAGCGCCGCGGCGGTCTCCGGGGACATATCCGGATACTGCCAGGAAAAGACGCGAATCCCCTTCCTGCCTGCAAAGTCCACGATTTTATACAGTTCTTCCTTTCCCCCTCTGCCGATCCACCCCGCCCCGGCGCCCTCCGCATAAAAACCGGAATGAGGAATGTCCAGTTCTTCAAATCGCTCCAGTACCGCCATCTGCTCCCTGCACAGATCTTCCAACGGCCCGTGATACCACCGGCCCGCGCCTCCTCCTGCCCAGGGTTCGAACACCCATTTGGGCGGCAGCAGCGGAGCCCCTGTAAGTCTGGCGTAATCTCCCATCACCTGTTTCGGTTCCCCCAGCCATACAAAGAAATCCAGGCAGGGGCCTATTCCCGTAATCCGCATTCTGTCGGGAACTTCCTGTCCCACATCCGCCCGGATGCGGTAATGGGTATTGAAAAACAGGGAATATCCCCGGGAATCATGCAGCAGGGGAATGTTTTTGTAGGATTGGTTGCCGATGGAAGCAAGACATCCCTCACAGGCGTCCCTCTGCCACAGTGTCAGTATCCGGCCCCGCTGATGAAGTCCGTCAAATCGTTCGCCGAATCCGTAGATTACGCTTTCCTCCGCCAGATTCATGTACAGGTCAAAGCCCTGGAGTTCCTCCTGTTCTTCTGCCTGCAGCAGCAACAGGTCTCCTGCGCCGAACAGCCGTTTTCCTCTCTGCTGCCGGGTCTTGTCCTGGATTTTGTTTTCGTCCAGGGGTTCCCGGCCTGCTTCCGGGAATCCGGACACAACAGAAATTTCCCATGTCTCTCCCATGCGGATTTCCAGTCGCCCTGCCCCGGAAAATACTTCCCATATTCCTGTTTTTCCCTTTCTGCAGGTAAGTTTACCCCTTTCTCCGGCAAAGAAGCCTCTTCCTCCTGCCCGGAACCGGTAGGCCTTCCCGTCTGCTGTGCATACCAGTTCCTGTGCGCCCCCCTGTTGGGTCTCTAAACAAAGAATAATGCTGTCTTCTTCCTCTCTGCATTCCTTCAGCTTTCCCAGTGCAGTCCATTTTTCTCTCCGGCGGTTGCCCAGGGAATGGTCTGCATACCACCATTCCGTCACTCTGCGCAGAAAGTTCAGATATTCGTCCAGTATTCTGCAGGCTTCCTCCGTATCTCCTTTGGCCAGAGCCTCGTTGCACAGCCTTCTGTCCACCCATGGCTCCCTGGGTTCCCATGGGTTGGCCCTCACCTGGTTAAAGAAAAAATCCATTCCTTCCAGCATCAGGGTATCCTGCCAGCGCTGCGCCAGACAGATTCTCCTTCCCAGATTGTCCTGTCCCGTGGGCTGCTTCGAATCCTGCAGAGCCAGTATTTCCGCCCTCTCATCCTCATCAGGCCAGCATAAAAATCCCGGTCTCTGCCAAAGCCTTCTTCCACCGGGCAGGGTAAAAAATACTTCCTTCCCCCGTCCTGTTCCGGCCCTTCCGCCCAGTCTTGTCTCCAGAAAGGTGAGGGGGTCATATTCAAAACGGTCCGAAAAGTTTACGTTTAAATCCAGGGGAAAGGGTGTCAGCACTTCTCCGGTCTGCTTTTTCTTCCGATACACCATAAGGCCGAAGCTCTCCTTTGGAAAGCCCCCCAAAAGGGTCCAGGGAAGCTCAAGATATGCCTTCCAAAAGCCCTTCTCCTGCACTGACCGGCTTACATAGCTTCCCTCCTCCACAGGTATGATGCGCGCCCGGTTGTCCAGTCTCTGCCGGCCTCCCCTGTACGCCTGCTCTCCTCCGATATAGGTCATTCCAAATTGCTGCTCCCCATGGCTCTTTCCGTCCCGGTCCACGATGAACACCGCAAAATCCCTGGGTCCGAAGCTTCCGCTCTGCACCGCAATCTCCACCTGATCTTCTCTGTGGAGAAATACCTCCCTGCCCTCCTTTTCCGGTTCCGGAGCCTCCTTACAGCAAAACAGGATGTACAGGCAGGAAGCATCCCACAGGAAACGGCATTCCGTGGCAGATATCTGCCAGCAGGTTCCCTCCGGGGACAGTGTGCCTCCCGCCCTGTAAAAGCTGTCAATCACCGCACCGTCCCACTGCTCCGGGTTCATTTCCTCACGGGGCAGCTGCTTTACGTCAGGCCCCAGACACAGGGACGAAATTCCGAATTCTAATTTTGCCATAATTTTGATATACCTCCTTTGATTTCTTTCGCAACACTTCCTGATTTCCATGATAATTTACCCCTGGATTCCCGGGCTATAATAATTGTAGCCATTCTATATCGTTTTTTACGCAAAAAAATTTCTAACGCCGCAGAAAACACAGCGAAAGAAATTTTTTTAATCACAAACAAAAGGAGAACTGTGAAAACGGCAGCAGCCTGAACCGGTTCAGACATAATACCTTGCCTGGGCATTCCACATCTGCGTATACCGGCCTCCCGCGTCATAGAGTTCCTCATGGCTGCCCCGCTCCACGATTTCCCCCTCATGGAATACGATAATTTCGTCACAAAACCGGCAGCTGCTCATTCTGTGGGAAATGTAGATACTGGTTCTGCCCTCCACCATTTCGTTAAACCGGGCGTAAATCTGCGCCTCCGCCTTAGCGTCCAGGGCAGCCGTGGGTTCATCCAATATGACTACAGGCGCATCTTTGTACAGGGCCCTTGCCAACGCCAGTTTCTGGGCCTCCCCTCCGCTGACGGCCACCCCGTCCCGAAGATCCTTGTACAGATAGGTGTCCAGCTGCTTCTCCATATCCCTGACAAAGCCGTCCGCTTCCGCCTGGCGCAGGGCATCCCAGAGCTTCTCCTCCTGCCATTCATAGCCTGCGGCGACATTTTCCCCCACAGAGAAAGAAAACAGTTTGAAATCCTGGAACACCACGCTGAAGAGGCCCCGGTACTCCTCCTGGCTGTATTTACGGATATCCACGCCGTTTAAGGTGATTCTCCCCTCAGTGGGGTCATAAAGGCGGCAGAGCAGCTTGATAAACGTGGTTTTTCCGGCGCCGTTGCGTCCCACCACCGCCATTTTCCCCCGGATATTGATTCTGCAGTTCACGTTTTTCAATACGGGAATCTCGCTGCCCGGATACCGGAAGCTCACGTTCTCAAAGGCCAGCTCATACTCCCCGTCATCCCGTTTCTCCACCGGGATACTGCCCTTCCCATGAATATTCTCCGTGTCCAGAAACTTCAGAAATTCGTCTGTATAGATGCAGATTTTCTGCAGTTCTCCATGCTTTGCAATCACGGAAAAGCAGGCTCCGCCAAACTGGTTCAGCGCCCCCGCATACCGGGTGAAAGCGCCTACGGTAACGGCTCCCGTCACCGTCTTCAGCGCCACCAGGAAATAGGTGACAACCGTAAAAAAAGCATTTACCAGTCGGTTGGCATTGGCCTCCGCCCTTCCCACGTCGCAGCTGGCGGAAAAATAGGCCCGGGCCCTTTTGCCGAATTCCGCGGAATTGTGCAGAATCATCTCCTCCATACCGTAAATGCGGATGATCTTCCCCACCTTTGCCTCCCCGAATATCTGCTGATTCAGATACATCAGCTTGTGCTCCTCCCCCGTATGGGCCTGGAAAATCTCCATCTGCCTGCGGGCAAATTTTCCGAATCCCCTAAAGGCGCAGAAAGCCATTCCCCCAAGCGTTCCCGCGAACAGCAGAAACGAGGGCAGCGGCCGGGCCAGTATCCCCAACAGGCCAAACTCCCCCCGGGGTCCGGAAGCGCACAGACAGCCCACCAGAAAAACCGACAGGAATATATTGAGAATCGCCTGTAAAATATCGGTATAATGGCACAAAAGGACGCCAAGACCGCCGTACATATCCGATGTCCTCTCGGAAAAAAGAAGCTTTTCCGCTGCTTCCGGGTTCTCCATGGTCTCGTAGTCCATGGAAAAGGCTTTTTCCCGCAGCCAGACATAGAAGATCAGCCATATCTTCGTCAGCCTGCCTTTGAACTGCCGCCGGAGCAGCTGCTCCGTAAGTCCCAGGAGCAGGCCAATTCCCAGCAGCAGAAGCGCCAGCCCCGCCGCCTTCCTGTATTCCTCAAGAAGCAGGGCATCTATCATCTCCGCGGTCACAAAGAGTCCTGCATAGGTCTGCGTCAGGGAAAGCGCCACCTTTAGCAGATGCAGCGGAATAATAAGGGAATCCTCCCTGTGGATCATCTTCATGATCCGAAAGCCTGTTCTGTGAATGGATTTAAGTTTCTGCATGTCAATTCTCCTGTTTCAGATTCATTTGTATCACTTTTATGCCTTCTGGTAATACCTTGCCTGCAGGGCAAAAAGCTCCGCATAGGCCCCTCCCTGCTTCATCAGGCTCTCGTGGCTTCCCTCCTGAAGAATACGTCCCTGTTCCATAAAAAGGATACGATCGCAAAACCGTGTGGAACTTAACCTGTGGGAGATAAATACGGCCGTCTTACCCCGGATCATCCCGTCATATTTTTCGTACATTTCACTCTCCGCAATGGGATCCAGCGCCGCGGTGGGCTCGTCCAGAATCACCACCGGCGCGTCCTTGTACAGCGCCCTGGCCAGCATCATCTTCTGCAGCTCCCCTCCGGAAAGCGTCACCCCTTCCTTATCCATATCCTGGTTCATGCTGGTTCCCGCCTTCTTCGGAAGCGCCTGTACACGCTCCCACAGCCCTGCTTTTTCCAGACAGCGCCGCAGCCGCTCTCCGTCCTCGGTTCCCGCCTGCGCACAGGACACATTCTCCGACAGCGGGAAGGAAAAGGCGAACACCTCCTGGAATACCACGGCAAATTCCCGGAAAATCTCCCTCTGGGACAGGGTCTGCATATCCTGGCCGTCCAGATAAATCTTACCGGAGGAAGGACGGTACAGTCCGCACAGCAGCTTGATCAGCGTAGTCTTCCCGGCGCCGTTCCTGCCCACCAGAGCCAGCTTCTCCCCGGCCCGGATGGTCAGGCTCAGATCCTGTATGGTGTCCTCCCTGCTGCCCTCATAGCGGAATGTCACATGCTCCAGACGAATCTCGTGCGGTTTTCCCTGTTTCCCGGGAGCGGGCTTCCCCTCCTCCACAATCCCGTAATCCATGAAATCCCGATAGGATTTCATGATTTTTTCATTACTGAAAATATTGATAACCGCTTCCAGAAATCCCCTTACCCAGGCCTCAAAACCGGCCACAATGCCCACATACAGCAGAAAGGCCGGAAGTCCCAGGCTGCCCAGAAGCATCTCCCTGATCAGCCATCCGTAAACCACAGCGCTCCTGGCAAAGGTAAGCAGACGATTGCCCATCCCGGCAGCCATGTATCCGTTTTCCTCCCGGTCAATCAGGGCACATATCTTTCTGATGCTCTCCCGCATGGCTTCCGGAAACCACCTGTCCATCCGGTACAGACGGATATCCTTTCCGTTGCCCGGAAGAATGGATTCCCTCCTTAAATACCGGAACTCCTTCCAGATATCCTCGATCTCCTCCTCCATCCCGTAAGTCCGTCTGGCAGCCAGAAGATGAAAACCTGTCACAATAAAAGTCTGCAGAACCAGAAATGCCAGAAGGAATCCGCTTTCCCTGCCCACAATCACCCCGTAGACCGCCAGACCGCCCAGGTTGGCCAGCATATCCCAGTAGCTTTTGGCATAGGCCTCTATCCCGGCTCCGTTTCCCATGTAGAGATTGCGCTGCGCAGCCTCCCATTTCTTCCTTCCCCCGGCGCTTTCCAGGCTCTGTATGTCCATTTCCAGTGTCTTGCGTTCAAATTCCCTTGTGATATCGATGCGGAACAGGAAAAACAGCTTATTCCGCAATTCCTTCAGATTTCCCTGAAGAAAACGGACTCCCTGGAGCAGAAGAATGTACCCTGCCACCATCAGAAGCCTCACCCAGGGCGCTTTTCCGCTTACCAGGCAGGCGGCCGCAGCTCCCGCCATGGCAGCCTCCAGAAAAGGCAGCAGCACGCTGCACAGAGTATCCCCCACGCAGACCGCAAAGGCTCTTGTCCCCTCCTCTCGTCTCAGCGCCCTGAAGGTGTAAAGACAATTGCTCCAGATGGGATATCTTTTTAACTCTTTCATTTCCGCTTCTTTCATTTCCTTTTTCCTTCTTTTCTTCCCGGATTTTGCCCCCGGTCTTCTCTGCTGCAAAAACCCTGCCCGGTTCTTCCGCCTCAGCAGCCCTCTTTATTTACGTAATATTTCGCCTGGGCATGCCACATCTTCGCATAATGCCCCTGTTTTTCCAGAAGCTCCTCATGGCTTCCCCGCTCCGCAATCTCTCCGTTCCGGAATACCACGATATCGTCACAGAACCTGCAGCTGCTCATGCGGTGGGAGATGTAAATACTGGTCTTGTCTCTCACCATCTCATGGAACCCTGCGTACACCTGGGCCTCGCTGATGGGGTCTAAGGCGGCTGTGGGTTCGTCCAGTACCACAAAGGGCGCGTCCTTGTACAGCGCTCTGGCCAGGGCCAGCTTCTGGGCCTCCCCGCCGCTGATGTCCACGCCGCCCTCCCTGTCCTTAAACAGCAGCGTGTCCATTCCCTCCGGAAGCTTCCCCGCAAATTCCGCAGCCCCTGCCCGCTCCAGACAGTCTCTGATCCGGGCATCGTCCCGCTCATAAGAGGTGACAAGATTCTGCCACATCGGAAAGGCAAACAGCTTGAAATCCTGAAAAACCACACCGAACAGCTCTCTGTATTCCTCCTCCCGGTATTTCCGGATGTCTATGCCGTTCAGGGTAATGACGCCCTCGGTAGGTTCATACAGCCTGCAGAGAAGCTTTACAAAAGTAGTCTTTCCCGCGCCGTTTTCTCCCACCAGCGCCAGCTTGTCTTTCATTTTAATCTTACAGTTCACATGCTTTAAAATCATCTCCTCACTGCCCGGATAGCGGAAGCTCACATCCTGAAATGCAATCTCATACTCTCCGTCCAGACGCTTCTCCACGGGAATGCTTCCTGCGACATGACCGTTCTCCATCTTCATCAGCTCCAGGAAATCCGTCATATAATCATTGGCCAGTTTAATCTGTGTGTTGTACCACGCAGCGCCCTGAAAACCTCCTGACAGCTTCATCATGGCTCCCGCATACTGGGTAAACGCGCCTATGGTGACAGCCCCTGACAGTACCTTTACCGCCACGAACAAATAGCTGAACACGGTGAAAAATCCGTTGGTGAGATTCCCGTTCAGTGTGCCTTTAATCTCCATATCGCACATATTCCCGTAGAACTGATTGTTCTTTTCCCACCACCTGTCCATGTTGTCCATCAGCATCCCCTTCATGTCATAGATGCGGATCACTTTTGCCGCCTGCAGATTCATCATCACCCGGGAAAGCAGATAAGTAAGCTGCAGTTCCATTCCCGCATGGTCCTGAAGATATTTGCCCGTAGCCTTTACCATTCTGGCATTCCCACTGGCTCTGATCACCATGGTCAGGGCCAGAAAAACCAGCACCAGAATCACAGAGACTGCCGGCCTGGCGGCAAAGGCCAACAGGAAACCCTCCTCCGACGGACTGCTGAAGCATAATACGCCGATAAGTCCCACTGCAGTCCCTATCTCCAGAATCCCTGTCAGCAGTCCCTGGTAATTGTTTACCACGCTGCCCAGTCCTCCGTACATGCCGGCTATGCGCTCCGATTTAAATATCTTTTCCGATACCCCGGGCTGTTCCATGGTCTCGTAATCCAGAGTGGCTGCTTTCTCCCGCATCATGACCTCAAAAGCCAGACTGCACCGTTGGGCCGATTTCCCATAAGCCTTTTCCACCAGTTTGGCTGCCACCCCCAGGAAAAGTCCTGTCAGAACCACCGCGCAGCCCCGGAAAAATCCTTCCGAAAACCTGCCCGCCAATAATGTGTCAATAAATTCAGCTGTCAGATACAGGGTCAGATAAGTTCCCGTCACCTGGAGGACGCTGTTTATGATCCGCAGCGGAATGGCCGCAGAATCCACTTTATGTGCGATTTTCATCAGCTCCAAACCTGTTTTATGATATTTCAGGACTGCGCGCAGTCTCCCGATTATCCCTTCTGCCGCTCTTCCTTCACCGCATTCCCTGTCTGTTCCCTTTTTGCTCTCTTTGTCCATACCCATGCCTTTCGCCAATCTTTTATTCTCCAGTCTCATCTTCTTTTTTCCGGTAATTCTCCTCGTAATACTGGGCCTGTGTGCGGAACAAGGCTGCATAGGCGCCCTGCCTTTCCATCAGCGTCTCGTGGCTGCCTTCCTCCGCAATCCGTCCATTCTCCATATATAAAATACGGTGGCAGAACTTGGTGGAGCTCAATCTGTGGGAGATAAAAATACTGGTTTTATTCTGCGTCATCCTGAAATATTCTTCATACATCCGGCTCTCCGCCAGGGGATCCAGGGCAGCCGTGGGCTCATCCAGAATCACAATGGGCGCGTCCTTATAAAGAGCCCTGGCCAGCATCAGCCGCTGAAGTTCTCCTCCTGACAGGGTTACGCCTGCGGCATCCAGATCTTTATTCAGATTTGTCCGCTCTTTCCCCGGGAGCTCTAAAACCCTGGTCCACAGCTCCGCGTCACGGAGGCTTTTTTCCATTTTGGCATAATCGGTATCTTCCGCCGCCCTGCAGGAAACATTATCTGCCAGGGAAAAGGAGAAAGCGAACACTTCCTGAAACACCACCGCAAACTCCTTCCTGTATTCCTTCGGCGAAAGAAGGGACACGTCCCTGCCGTCCAGATATATCTTTCCGGAAGCGGGTCTGTACAGCCCGCAGATCAGCTTGATTAAGGTAGATTTTCCCGCGCCGTTCATACCCACCAAAGCAAGCTTTTCCCCGGGTCTCACGGTCAGCGTCAGATCATGAACCGCGTCTTCCCCGGCTCCCTCATAGCGGAAGGATACATGCTCCAGGCGGATTTCGTGGACTCTGCCCGGATTCTCCACTTTTTCCTCTCCCAGGGAATCCTCTTCGGCATACTCCTGAAAATCCCGGTAACGGTCCATGTAACGGTTATTTCTCAGTATTCCTCCCATAGCCCCGGTCAGGGAATTCATCCATCCCCCAAAGCCCGACACGATTCCCACATAGAGCAGAAACCCGGCCAGATTCATGTCCCCCAGCACCATACGCCGGATAAGATAAGCATATACCAGCAGATCTCTCACTGCGGACAGCGCCTTCTCAAAAAGAGAGGCATTGATGGAACAGTTCCTCTGCCTGCCGCTCCAGTAAGCCATTTCCTCCGTCATCTTCCGGAATTCCGTCCGAAACCAGCCCCACATCCTGTACAGCCTGATATCCTTGCCGTTGGCCGGAACCAGAACCTCCCGCTTCAGATACTCATATCCCTGTCTGACTTTGATACTCTTTTCTTCATGCTTAACCGTGCGTTGATCCCCATAGAAATTCACTGCCATAATCACTCCCGAAGAGCCGAACAGCAGCAAAAGCACCCAGAAATTAATTCTGCCCATGAGCACCGAATATATGATAAGCCCGGCCAGAGCAATAACCGCATTCTCGAACTCTCCTAAAAAAGCTTCGATTCCCGTATCATTGCCATAATAAATATTTCCTCTGGCTCCTTCCAGCTTCTGCTGTCCCCGTGTGCTCTCAAATTTCTCGAAATCCGCGCTCAGTGCTGCTTCAAACAGCTCCGCTCCCAGACCGATGCGGAACATGAATCTCCCCTTCCGGCTCACATTCCCCAGATAATCTCCCGCTGTGCCCATGATCTGCAGCGCCAGCACATATCCTGCCAGGGCCAGAAACATGATTTCCGGCTGCCAGCCGCTTCCCAACAGATATACCACTGCGCTGGGCAGAGCCATGGCCGCAAAGGGACGCAGCACGGATATCCCTATTTTCCCGCCGACAACCGCCAGATACCGGACTCCCATGGCCTTTCTGAACTTGGAGAAGGCTGCTCTGTAATTGTCCCACAGGGGATAACGCCTGTAATCCTCTTCTTCTTTTGCTCTTTTTGTCTTCTTCCCCTGTCTCTCTTTCATCTGCACTTCCTTTTCCTGATTTTTCTTTCCCAACGTTTCCGTTCCTCCCTTCTCACTTCCGCTCATACGCCGTATAATGTTAGCATAATATAAAAATCCCCCAAACGGGGGATTTCCTCACAAAATGTTCAATTTTCAGCACGAAATGTTCCGGCAGATTTCTCACAGAGGAAGAGTCACCTCCGCCGCAAAGATACCCGGTTCATTGGCCAGGGTAAGATACCCCTCATATTTGTCCGCCAGGGCCTTCACCCGCTTCATGCCCAGTCCATGATTGCCCCGCTTCGTGGAAATATAATTCCTCTCGTTAAAATCCAGTTCCTCCCTGGCGGAATTCTGAACGGACATGTAAAGCTGCGATCTGTTCACTACCATGTAAATACGCAGAAACCGCTGTTCCTCCGGAATCTTCTCACAGGCCTCCAGGGCATTGTCCAACAGATTGCCCAACAGCACGCACAGGTCCACATCCTCCACGGACAGAGCATCCGGCAGTACCGCCTTGCAGTTCACCCGGATCCCCTTCTGCCCGGCAATGGACAGTTTGCTGTTCAATACGGCGTCCGCCATAAGATTCCCTGATTTCACATAAGTATCCACCTGCTCCAGATTCTGCTCCAGATCGTCCAGATAGCTCTTCATCTCCTCCAGCTGCCCCTGGGCAATCTGTACCTTCATCACCTGCAGATGATTGTGGTAATCATGCCTCCATCCCCTCATATTCAGGTACATTTCCTTCACTTCCTCATACTGATGGCTCATGATCTCTCTCTGGAAAAGCTCTGTCCGCGCCTCGAATCCTCTGTGCCAGGAAGAAAGGGTCCCCTCAAGGGAGAGAAACAGCAGCAGCTCCAGGGCCAGAAAACAGAGCAGCTGGCCGGTCCCTGCCAGGCTTCTGATATTCCATAAATAGATACACAGTATACCATATACAGAAGAATTCACCAGGGCATTTCCCATCCGGAAATATCCCTTTGCAAAGGAGAGCATCCACAGGAAAAAAGTCAGCACTGCCCCGTTCAGCAGCACGGCCCAAATCGGCCCGTCCTTCAGGGCGCACAGTGCCAGCAGCGCCCCCGGAGCCAACGCCTTCCACCACTGCTGCCCTAAAGGCTCCCGGTCATAAAACAGCACATACAGAAACAGGACCAGCGCCGTGAAAAGCCAGCCCCCCAAAATCACCAGGTCAGCGGCAAATGTCCCGGAAACCAGTCCTGCCCTGACCACAGCCTCCGTTGCCAGCAGCGCCGTTCCTGTCATTCCCCACACGATAATCCTCTTTCCCCGGCCTTTTTCCAGATCACAGATCTGCTCTATATAATACTGATACAAGACCAGCCATATAAGCCGGATCCCCAACTGCAGCATAGCGCCTGTTCCCTCCGTTTTTTGTCAAATCCCTTTCCCGCCGGATGCTGTCTCAAAAGCTCTGCCTGCGGAAATATTCCATATACGCCCGGTTCAGCTCCTCCCATTTTCCTCTGGCCAGGGGAACCGACATCCCGTTGTCCATGCAGATTTCCTTCTTTCCGATTCTTTCCACATGCTCCAGATTCACAAAGTAGGATCTGTGCGGCTTAAAAAAGGAATCCGTACATTCCTGCAGTTCCTGTTCCATCTGCTGAATGCCTGTCTTGCACACAAGCTCCCGGCCTTCTTTTTTCCACAGGATACAGTCATGCCCGCGGCTTTCCAGACAGCAGATATCTGCCGCAAACACCTTTTCCACTTCCCCGGCTGACAGGCAGGCCAGAATCGCTGCCCTGTCCCTGACCCGCTCCCCGGCCCTGCCAAGCGCCGCCCACAGACGGTCTTTTTTCACCGGCTTCACCAGATAAGACACCGCCTCCAGGTCATAGCCCTCCAGCGCGAAGTCCGGATTTCCCGTCACAAAGATAATGTTCACAGGATTGCCCAACTGCCGCAGCCGTCTCGCCAGCTCCATGCCGTCCGTCCCCGGCATCTCAATGTCCAGGAGCAGAATATCCGTATCCTTCCGTTCTTCCCACGCAAACAAAAAGGCATCCGCAGAAGCATACCTTTCCACACTGCAGGCCCTTCCTTCCGCTTCCGCCCAGTTCCCGGCTTCCCCTGCCAGATACTCCAGGGTTCTCATGTCATCGTCACATACAGCCAAATGTAACATCTCCGGCTTCCCTTCCGGCCAAAACACAGTCGCCAGGCCTCATTGCTCATTCTCCGGAAACAGCAGCCGTAACTGCAGCCGGGTCCGTCAACCGGGGACCTTCCCCCATCACTTCCCCGTTTTCCGCTGCCTCCCGGGGATCATCGTATACCTTCTTCTCCTCGTCACCCCAGAGGGAATCGTATTTCTCCTTCTTCTGCCGCTGTACCATGGCGCCTATATTCTTCGCTGTCTGGTACATTTCTTCACTGTATTCCATTAATTTCCGCTCGTCTGACGCAGGTACAATGGCTCCCCTCATGATACGGCGGGCCACCTCCATAATTTTGGCCATATCCACCGCATACTCTTCCGCTGCGTCCGCCTGCTGTTCCCCCACCGTGGCATTCCAGTAGGCGCAGTACTGCTCCGCCAGATCGCTTAAATAATCCTGATACTCTTCCTGCTTCTCTTTCAGGGTCTCCAATGTCAGCTCCAGGGTGGCAGCCTCGGACTCATACTGCTCCTTTTCATCCGGATGCGCCTCCATCCGACGGCGGAGGTTCTGAAGCTGCTTTGACACCGATGCCCTCTCCTTCTGATATGCCCTGACCTGTTCCCTGTAGATCCCCTGCGCTTCTCCAATCTTCATTCCGCTTCCCTCCCGGTGTTCCCTGTTCCGGCTTTTCCATCCGATACGGCCCTCTGAATCTCCCTTCACACTCTCCAGGTCCGCAATATCCATCTCCCCATGTGACGGGACGCAGACCTCATACCTGTCCCGGTAAAATGATACGATTCTGCTTCCCAGGAACCCGGATGCCCCCCCGTTACCAGCATCTTTTTTCTGCCCTCTGCCATTTTCCAACCTCCTCTGTCTTATGCTTTGAACCCTGTCCCTCCGTCTCCTTCCAGGCTCCCATGCAGAGAAAGCTTTCCCTGACACGGGAAATATTTATAATTATAATATGGCACATGGTATCGGGAAAACAATGGGACACTCACATTAGACGGATATAAGAAAATGGAATCAAAGGGGCTCGAACCCTTGGCCTCCCGCTAGTCAGGCGAGCGCTCATCCCAGCTGAGCTATGCTTCCATGTCCTTAAGTATAACACAGATATCCCAAAATGGGAAGCTGTTTTTTTAACTTTAAATACTTTTAAAGTCTCCCGTTCATGCGCTTTGCCTACCCGGAATCCTTTGTCCGGAAAACCACCGGTTTCAGCGCAGCCTTCTCCTCCTGCTCAGCACTGCCCCGGCTCCAATGGCCAGTATAGCATAAAAGCCCAAAAATATCACCTGTTCCCCCTGGGAAATTTTGTGCTCTCCCACCCACAGGCTGATTCCCATAGCCTCCCTGAAAAGGTCTTCCGCCTCCTCCGGCAGTCCCGCAAAGGTTTCCCTTATCGCATCCTTTGTACACACAGTACGCATCATGGCCGCTCCGTAAATCACGGGCAGACATTTCAGCACGGACTGTACCCTGCCGGACAATGCATCCATGGGCACCCAGGGAGCGGGTACGTTTCCGCAACCTCATATCCGATTTTGCAAAAGAGAAAATTGTTATCCTGTCCACGCACATCGTATCAGATGTTTCCTATATCGCCGACTATATTTTGATAATTACGGATTCTCGAATCATCCATGATCTTATACTGCAGACCGCCAGGATTTACAGTGATGCCTCCGGGAAAATACCTGGCTGGCGGTCTGCAGTCGGGTTGTACTGCAAATTCAACCGGTGTGCAGTATAAATTGGAATTTTACACATACTGGAATTCCAACAGAAGTTAACACTGAACACACTGGTTTTATTTTTTGTAATGCTCTTTCAGCAATTTCTCCACCATAATTCACACCAAAAATGTCAAAGCTTCCATCTCCCATCTTTACCCAGGCAAGGATCAGCAGCTGGCGGACCGGCTCAACCAGTTCGAGGGCGGCACCGCTGGAAGAAGAATTCTCTTGAACTTTCTGCCGCTTTATGCTATCCTTTAGATAGAAAGAGGCGCCTGCTGGTAACAGGCACCCCCATAGGAGCCCCACTCCAAAGGTGGAGTATCCCAAGCAAAGGCAGTTACCTCTCAGTGAGAGGCGCCCATCCTGGTTGCAACAGGGTGGGCATTATTTTTTTCGCTTGTGGTCCTTGTCTCTGTCGAGAAAGGCAAGCAACGCTATAACAAAGCTACCGAAGGCGATCAGCAAGCCGAGCACCCCTATGAATATCAAAATGATATCTGCAGCTGTCATTGGCGCCACCTCCCTTCCTATGTATTCCGGCAAGCCGGTCATTGGCTCGGGAGGCTACCACCCCTGTCATGGGTTCCATGAATGGATTCTACCACAATACGACAGGAATTTCAACAGCGCCTTTTAGCGGGGTATTCCCAACTTTTTTTAAACCGTCTCATTGCATGAAACAATATACTTCACTATAATGAAGGCAGGAGGTGTGAAAATCATATGGCAAATGAAGATAAAAAAGATTTTAATGGAATGCTGAACGACAGTAAGGATATGCCAAAGTTTCAGACAATTACAGACCCAAAAAGCATTGAAAAATATGGCGGAAGCAGAATGTACTTTGCTCCGCCGATTGCGTATGACAAGGTAATGCGGCTTGTCCCATTCGGAAAGCTGATTACGGTGGGTCAGATCAGAGAATATTTCGCAGATATAAACGGCGCAGATTTTACGGAACCGATTACGGCAGGAATATTCGTGTCCATTGCGGCATGGGCAAGCTATCAGCGTTCCGAAGATAAAACTCCGTATTGGCGAACATTAAAGGCAAACGGCGAACTGAACGCAAAATATCCCGGCGGCATAGAGGCGCACAAAGAAAAACTGGAATCGGAGGGCCATACTGTCCTTCAAAAGGGACGCAAAAATATAAAGTACTACGTCAAAGATTACGAAAAGGCTCTGTTTTGTCTGAAGTAACTCCTTCCTATGGTCCACACCTCCCCCAGGCCGGGGGTGTGGTTGATGCATATCCATGATTGCATCTGCAGTCGGGTTGCACTGCAAATTCAATTGGTGTGCAGTATAAGCTCACTCCGGGGAAGAACGGAGCAACCCCAGTTCCATCAGCTTCAAATAATGGGGGATATCCTGGATTACGGGATGGATTTTAAAAGGCGCGCCGCAGCACCCGCAATGCCATTTTTCTTCTTCCTCGAAGGTATATTTTACGCCGCACTTACAGCTTCCGTTTCTGCGGTTTTCGCAGCCCATGTCGCTGTGCCGGAACATTTCCGCGATTCTCTCCGGGCATTCCTGTAAGTAGGGGAGACTTTTGTCTGTCGTAGAGCCGGTAGGCATAATCACTGCTCCGCGTGCTGCTGATCAACCCCATATCCTCGTAATAGCGTAGTGCCCTGGCTGAAATATCATATTTCGACGATATCTCCCTTATTTTGATAAGACCCTCCATAGCAATGCTCCCTTCTGCAGTTATAGGGACTGTCCCATCGCTGCTTTCCTGATCATTGATGCGACAACCTCTTGGGCATATTATATACCCTTCCCTAACGGCAGAGTCAAGCCGGGAAATTTCTTCCTCTCTGCCCCCTAAAACTCCCGTCTGGCATATATCCGCAGGGACAGGCACAGGGACAACGCCCAGACTGCCGCGCCCAGAAGCAGAATCCCGCCGCTGACTGTCAGAATATGCTCCGCGGCATACAGCAGCGCATCACGGATAAAGGTTCCCCCTGTCATGATGTCATACTCTACCAGGGCCAGATAGATCAGACCAGTAAGAATGCAGGGAATGTAGTAACCCCAGATTCTTCCTTTCTGGTATCCCAGTTTAAAGAGCACAGGGTACATGGCCAGGTTCATCAGGGCATAGATGAGAAAACAGAAAGCGCCCAAAGCCAGTCGCCATTTCCAGTCAGGATACCACCGGGAGAAAGAAAAAAGATTGGCAAACGGCATCAGGGCAAAGCCGGACAGAACACCTGTCAGAAACAGCAGCAGGGACAAAAGGTATCTGCCCACAACCATCCGGTTTCTGTTTACGGGCAGGGTCAGGTAAAGCCGGTTCAGATTCCACTGTTCCTCCACCGCAAAGAAATTGATGGAAAAGGAAAACAGCAGAAACACGCCCAGCGGCGCCATCAGAATGGTGGAAAATATACCGTTTACCAGTAGGGCCACAGGAATCAACAGACATCTTATGCGGTAGCATTTTATGGCAGTCCAGTCTAATTTCATCAGTTTCAGCATTTCTATACCTCCCTGCTTTTGGCATTTCGTTCCAGATAAACAATCACATCATTGATGGAAGCCTTTTCGGTAACCGTATCCGAAGGCAGCCCGCCGATATGCCTCAGATCCATAAGGCACTCGTAACCGCTGTCCGTCTGACGCAGACCAATGGCATGGGCCCGCTTTTCCGCGGGAAGATGCCAGCCCCTGACCACACAGTAGGTGTCGGTCAGCTTCTCCCTGTCCCCGTCATAAGCGATGCTGCCGTCGTGAATATAGACGATTTTGTCCGCAATCCGCTCCAGGTCCGTGGTAATATGGGTGGAGAACAGGATGGTTCTGTTTTCCGGAAGGAGATATTCCCGGAAAATGTCCAGAAGTTCGTCCCTGGCAATGGGATCCAGGCCTCCGGTGGGTTCGTCCAGGAGCAGAACCTTTGTGTCATGGGAAAGGTGGACGGCCATGGCCAGTTTCTGCTTCATGCCCCGGGAGAAATCCTTAAATTTTTTTCCGGGTTCCAGACCGAACCGGGCCAGATATTCCCTGTACCGGCCGCTGTTCCAACTTGGGTAGAAAGGCCCCAGGCTTTTCTCAATGTCCACAGGGGTCCAGTCTCCCTGAAAATAGGGCTGATCGAAAAGTATGGCGATCTCCTCCCGCAGGGCAGCGTCTGTGCAGGGTCTGCCTAAAAGACGCGCTTCCCCGCTGTCCGGAAAGGCCTGACCTGACAAAATCCGCAGAGTGGTGGACTTTCCGGCGCCGTTCGGCCCCACGAAGCCGCAGCACAATCCCTCCGGCACGGAGAAACTGATATTTTTCAGCGCAAATCCAGGATAAGACTTGCACAGACCCTTTACTTCAATGGCATTGCTCATGGTAGATTTCCTCCAATCTTTTCTGTAACCCTGACAGATTCAGGCCTGCAGCCAATCCTTTTTCCACTGCTGCCGTCAGGGATTTGTCGATGGCCTGCAGATACTGCTGCCGCACGGCCTCGGCGTCGCCTTTCACAAAAGAACCCCGTCCCTGCAGGGTATAAATCAGCCCTTCCGCCTCCAGATCGCCGTAGGCCCGGGTGGTGGTAATGACGCTGACCCGCAGATCCCTGGCCAGCTGACGCATGGATACCAGGGGAGCGTCAGGCGGCAGATTACCTGACAGAATCTGCGCTTTGATCTGCATTTTAATCTGTTCATAGGCAGGGATTTCACTTTGCATGGAAATGACAATGTTCATTCCGCTTCTCCTTATCATAGTGTATATATTGAGTATACGCAGTAAGAGCAGAAATGTCAAGGGGTTTTTCATCAAGCAGGGGAACTATGCTCTCCGCAACTTTCCGATAAGATAAAAAACCGGCCTGATCTGCCGGTATATCCTGCACATCAAGCCGGTACTGCTACCTGTATTTTTCCATCTGCAGCCGAAACATGGCCGCATACTTTCCGTCTAACCGCATCAGCTCATCATGGGAGCCAACCTCGGCAATCCGCCCGTCTTCCAACATGTAAATTTTATCTGCAAGCCTGGTAGTGGAGAGCCTGTGGGAGATGAAAACCACGGTTTTCTCCCTGTCCAGGTTCATCATGGTATGGTTCAGATTGTACTCGCTCAAAGGGTCCAACGCACTGGAAGGCTCATCCAGGACAATGATGGACGCATCCTGGTAGAGGCTCCGGCAAATGCCCACCATCTGGGCCTCCCCTCCGGAAAACAATACGCCGTTCTCCTCAAATTCCCTGGTTATGGGAGTATCATAGCCCTGGGACAGGCTGGCGAATTTCCTGTCGAAGCCGCTTTTCTGAAGCAGGGGCTCCGCCTTCTTTTCCTCCACGGGATTCCGGTCCATCACGATATTCTCGCCCAGGGTGGCGGCAAACAGCTGATAATCCTGAAACAGGGTGGCGAACTGCTCCCGATACTCGTCCAGTCTCAGTTCCCGGATATCCGTTCCGTTTCGGGTGATTTTTCCAGAAGTCACATCATAGAGCCGCATGATCAGCTTCACCAGAGTGGACTTCCCCGCGCCGTTATACCCTACCAGGGCAATCCGCTCGCCCCTGCGGATCGTCAGGCTGATATCCTTCAGCACGGAAGCGCCTCCCGGATAAGAGAAGGATACATGCTCCAGATTCAGCTCCGCAAATTCTTCCCTGACGGCTTTTGCCTCTTCCTTCTGGCGGATTTCCACCGGACAGTTCAGAAAATGGCGTATTTTTTCAATATAACGCCCATGCTCCGGAAATTCGGTCAGCACCTGGGCCAGACTTTGGGAACAGGCCCGCAGATTTCCGCAGGAATTGTATAAAGTCACTGCCGTGCCGTAGCCGAAAGCTTCCTTCACAATGGTCTGAAACATCAGGTAGGTCAGGTAGATGCCGTCAAAAATCAGGCGGCTGCAGCCATATCGAATACACATTTGTAATACCTGAAGACGCCTGGTACGCTTTTTCGAGATATCCAGTATCTGCGCTGAAGCCTCCTGAAATTCTTCGTAAAGCTTGGGCTTCACTCTGCTCAGGCGCAGCTCCTTGGCGTATTCCGGCAGGTAAAACACCCTGCTGATATAATCCCGCTTCCGCTCCAAAGGCCTGATTTCTTCCCGAAAACGCATCCTGCATTTGTTATAGAGATTTGACAGCAGCAATAAAAGCGCCACGGAAACGCCGGTCAGCAGGAGACCCGCCAAATCCTGGCTCAGGACATAACCTGCCACCACAAAAATGCCCACGGTCTCTCCGATCAAAGCGGCGCAGCTTCCGATTACGGCTTCGGTCCGCTCCGCAGCCTCGCCCATGGCCCAGACAAATTCATTATAGAATTCCGGATCATCGTAATTCTTCAAATCCATTTCCGCTGCCTTGCGGTACAATTCCGAACGAATCCGCCTGCGGATTTTTTCCCTGGAAACAGGTTTCAGCTTTGTCTCTACATAATTGGGCAGAATCTGGGCCACAACGATAACAAAGGTAAAAACCCCGGCAATAAACCAGAAAACCTCCATAAAAGGTTTCTGATACTGAATCGCGTTGATGATGTACCCGATCATATAAATATGCTCGATAAAAACAATCAGCCGATGCCTGGCCCGGGTTGTCAGCTCTTCAATCGTAAAAAGCGGCGCTTCCTGCAAGGCGATTTTCAATAAAAACCAATTGTTGGAAATGGTTCTTTTCATTGTAATCTTCTGTTCTGACATTTCTATACCCCTCTGCGCGCCCAGGCACGCATACCAATCAATATTCGCGCATTTACGCTCAAACTTCTTCCCTTAACAGTTCTGCAGATAGCTTTCAGCCTGCTTCATAAACATATCCGCATAAATCCCATGCTTCTCCATCAAATCCAGATGGGTTCCCTGCTCCCTTAACCGGCCGTCCTGCAGAAGACAGATGGTATCTGCCATTGCCGCGGAAGAAAGCCTGTGGGAAATAATAATGGCAATCTTGTCCTTTTCCCTGCCGCAGAGCTCCATGATGGTCTCGTACATCTGGTACTCTGCCATGGGGTCCAACGCGCTTGACGGTTCGTCTAAAAGCACCACAGGGGCATCTTTCGCAAAGGTTCTTGCCACCGCGATTTTCTGGGCCTGCCCACCTGAAAGAACTGCGCCGTTCTCGTCAAACTCCCTGGTCAGGACAGTATCCACGCCCTTTTCCAGTTTTTCCATCTGCTCCAGAGCGCCGCTTTTTTGCAGGGCTTCCACGGCTGCCTCCCGCTGGGCCTCCGTTTCCAGTTTTCCCAAGATCACATTTTCCAACACGCTCATGGAGAACAGCTCGAAATCCTGAAAAGTGGTTCCGATGAGCCTGCGGTATTGCTGCAGATTAAATTCGCGGATATCCACCCCGTTTAACAGAATCGTTCCTTCCGTGGGATCGTAAAGCCGCATCAGCAGTTTGATCAGGGTACTCTTGCCGGAGCCGTTATGGCCTACCAGGGCCGTGCGCCTGCCTGCGGTAAAGGTACAATTTACCTGCGACAAGGCATATTTCCCTTCCTTTTTCTGGGCCGGATACTGAAAAGAGACATTCCGCAGTTCAAGTGTTTCCACCTTTTCCGGCACGGGAAGACCATCCGCGTCTTCCGGAATATCTGCACGGTACATCATAAAATCTCTTAACGTTTTGGCGAACAGACCATTCTGGTAGTTTTGGGCGATTCTGTCTGTCAAATCAGACAACATCCATGTGGTGCTGACAATGGCGTTGGCCAGCACCACGAAATCTCCGATGAGGATGGTTTTGGTCACAATTGCGCAGTAGGCCGCAAACAGCCACATTCCCTCGAACACCAGAGGAAAACAGAAAACGCCCCGCATCAGCCCCAAACCGCACAGCCGCTTCCAGTATTTTGCGGTAATTTCCAGGATGCCTTCATAAGCCTCGTCATAGGTATCGTCCAATACATTTTTGATATTGGTCATGCGGATTTCTTTTGCGTATCTGGACAGATACAGCACACGGTTCACATAGTTCTGCCGGCGTGTGTACGGTATGGCCTCCATGCTTTTTTCGTACTCAATGCGGTTGATCACCTTGCTGAAGAAAAAATTCCCGATCATTGGCAGAAAACAGAACAGGCCCGCAACCCAGTGGATGGAAAAAATGGTGGCTACCACATAGACAGACGCGCCGAAAGCGCCGATCATACCCGAGGTATTATCCAGTACGGACTGTGCTCTGTCATAGGCCTGGGAAGCCGCCTTCGTATAGGTATCATAAAAGGCCGCGTCCTCATAACAGGCAATATCCACATTGGTGGCTTTTTCAAACAGCATTTCATTCAGTTTTTCATAGAGCAGCGGGTCCGTGCAGGGCTCGTACCGCGCCTTCATCCAGATCTGAAAACCGGTTGTGAGAAAAATGACCCCCATGGAAATGGCAATAAAGGCGGCAGTCTCCGGAAAGCCTCTGCCGAATTCCGCAGCGCCGAAAAGATATTTCATAAAAACCACACTGAAAAAGGCCCATTCCATGTAAGAAAAAATCTGCCCCACAAAACTGAAGATGACACGCCTGGGGTGAATCTTCCATATAATTTTTAAAAAGTATAAACTGTCCGATATGACATGAAGATTAAATTTGTTTTTCATAATCCTCCCTCGCGTTCGTTTTGTATTTAACGAAATTTCGCGCATCACTCAACCTGTCCATCCCAGTCCTGTCCTCTGGAATCCTGTAGCCGTAAATTTTCTTCCGTTTCGCATTCCAGTATATCACAAATATGGGATTTTGTCGATATAACAGGAGCGTGCATTTTTACTATGAAACAGAACCTTGTGGGGTGCTAAAAAAGCGCAAACTACCCCTATAACAAGATTTTGCTTCAAAAATTTATGATTAAGCTAGCTGTGCTTCCATGGCTTCAGGCATTTCCCAGCCTAATGCTTTTAACTTCTTCAGGTAGGCGTTGATTTTGCGTTCCTTATTGAATTGGTTGTAATAATCCGCACCTAAATCCTGAAAAGCAACCCCATCTTTAAGGATGTGGTATATGGCAATCAGCATGGAGTGGGCAACTGCCACATATGCCTTTTTGCTTCCTCGATGGGCGCTGATCCTCTGGAACTGTGCACGGAAATAAGAATTTTTCACTTTCGCCGCAGAATGTGCACACACAATTAACGTTGTCCGAAGCAGGCTGTTGCCCTTCCGGGTTTTTCCGCTCCTGCGTTTTTTCGCACTTTCATTATCCCCGGGACATAGCCCCGCCCAGGAAGAAATATGGTTATCCGTAGGAAACCGGCTCATGTCTGTGCCGATTACGGCAATAACCGCCTGTGCGCTGATAATCCCCAGTCCGGTAACTTCCCGGATTGCCTCGGCTGCCTGCTTTTCTTCCGGTTTCATGTGGCTGTCAATATCGTCATTGAGATGTTCGATATGGACATTCAGTTCATCCACATGTTCCAGCAGTTCCTTCATCATTTTTCTCTGCAGGGGCGACATGAAACCATTCAGGTCATCCATGATCTGCTCCTTCGAGGCTTTGAGATTATGTGCAATGATTTTCTTTTTGTACATCTCATCATATTTGGAACTGTCGATGGCAGTCCCCGAAAGGATGGTGTCCAGAATGTTGCGTGCACTCTTGCCATTGATGTCCGTAATCGTGCCGGAAAGCTTAATGTTGGCTCCTTCCAGCATCTTTTGCAGACGGTTAAGCTCCCGGGTTCGGTCATGTATCAGGCTCTTGCGGTAGCTGACCAGTTCGCGCAGTTCCCGCTGGTCCCTGTCCGGAATATAGCTTGGCTGTAAAAGGCCATGCTGTAAAAGGTCAGCGATCCATTCGGAATCCTTTACATCCGTCTTCCTGCCCGGAACCGCCTTCATGTGCTGGGCGTTTACCACCATGGCATGTAAGCCGGAGGATTCCAGGATGTTGTACAGGGGCTTCCAGTAGGAAGCGGTGCTTTCCATGGCGACCATCTGGCATCCGCCTTTGGACAGCCAGTCAGCCAGTTCCAGAAGTTCCCTGGTGGTTGCGCCAAACTCACGAATCTCCTGCTCTTTGCCATGGATAAAGCAGGCAACCATAAGTTTTTTATGCACATCAATACCACAACAATTGTCGTAAACTTTCTTCATAAACGGCACCTCTTTCCGCGAAAATTTACGGCACGGTTCTCTGTCTTTTGATATTTTACTATGCGTCCTTTTGCCATGTAAGGCTGGACAGGTGGTGGTGCAAATGAGAGAACCATAAACCAGTTTACTGTGCGGGCTGCAAGCCCAAAATAAGAACCGATCTTAGCCGATAAGATCATTATAGTCTATCTTTATAGCAAAAGGAATAGATTATCGGCCTGCCCCCCTGTTTCATGCGCAGTGGTGCCAACGCGGGGCATGGGGGTTTACTGTGAAAGTCTTGAATCTTGCCTGCGGAAAACGCGCAATCAAAATGAGCTCCCTTGCTCATTTTGCAAGACCGCTGTGCGCAAACCCGCCAAACCGCATGCTCTTTTCACCCTATACTTTTGGAGCATTTTGTAGTATAATGGCAGTGTGTACAAAAGGCTGGCGGTAAGATGGAGATCCTGAGAAAAATAGACCTTTTCCAAAAAGAGAGTAATGCACTGCACCCGATGGAGGACAGGATACCAGGGCTGATACAGGGCTATTACCAAGCAGGGCTGGCATAAACATCCAGTACCTTAGAGAGATTCTCCCTATCCATTGAGCAGGAAAAAATAATCCGTAGTTCCCGCTACATAATTCCTTCTACATAACTGGTAGAATAAC
>CAJUFB010000045.1 GCA_910585805.1 uncultured Acetatifactor sp. | reverse complement strand
GCCGCCGACAAGATGATGAAAGTGCTGGAAGCGGAAAGCGCAGCCGGGGGAACAAGGACAGGAAACGGCAAAATTTTTTACACTTCTTTTACTTCTTTATCTCACATGAGCAAAATCTCCGCGCATGAAACAATGTCACGAGATTCCATTTTTCGAATATTCATGCTTGTATCCTCCTGTTTTTCCTAAAGTGCGTTAGAAAATTGCTTTCCGGCACATGGCGGGAATGAATTTTCAAACATATTCTAAGCTCTGAATTCCTACTTCCGCAAAATCTTTTCCATGGATTTGCCTTTGGCCAGCTCGTCCACCAGTTTATCCAGGTAGCGGATTTCCTGCATCAGGGGTTCCTGGATCTCCTCCACTCTCACCCCGCAGACCACTCCCTTAATCAGCCTTCTGTTCTCGTTTAACTGGGGGGCATTCCGGAAAAAGTCCCCGTAGGAAACCGTCTTTTCCGCCATGCCCTCCAATTCCGCCCGGCTGTAGCCGGTAAGCCAGCAGGTCACCTGGTCAACCTCATCCTTTGTGCGGCCTTTCTTCACCGCTTTGCTCACAAGCAGCTGATAGACCTTGTTGAAATCCATCTGATAGACCTTTTCGTTTGTCATTCTGTCATACCTCCGTCACATTCCCTGTTTTGTTCCCGCTGCCCTTTTCAAACAGATTTCCGGAACCATTCCCATCGGCTTCCAGGCGAAATCCTACTCCCGGGCAGGCCCTTACTCCCGCTCTGTCACTGTCACCCTCACCTGATCTCCGGGCTGCTTCCCGATTTTGGCGCGGATATCCTTCCGCAGGCCCAGGATATAGCAGATGCTCCCGTCCTCATTTTTTACACCCATATTCACAATGCTGCCGTCATAGGGTTCCCCGTCAAAGGCGGCGTGGACTTTCACCCGGCCCCGGCCGAATTCCTTCCGGATATCATAGGGAAATATCACATAAGCGCCGCCTGTGTCCCCGGCGCTGTAAATCAGAGACTCAAATTCATATATTTTTTCACTCATTACCATTTACTCCTGACCCGGACCAACCGGAACCAAACGCTTGCGGGAATATGCCCAATTCCGCCGTTAAGCCTCCGGCATTGCAGCGCCTAAACATGGGATTCCCATCCCTGCCCCATATCCCGCTGCAGCCCCCGGAAATCCAGATAATCCTCAATAAACTGCTTCCGCAGAAGGCTGAAGGGAACAAACTCATTGTACTTTCCCGGCACCTGCACCTTGTCCGGCAGGGGCAGGCTGTACAAATCAGGCTCAGAACCCAGAATATCCCTGACAATGGACTCCAGTTCCTCCCCGGTGCCGCTGAAAATCACCTCCAGATACAGGCTTGTACTCCAGGGCATCTTGTTGCTGATACCCCGCTGCAGCAGGAGGAAATGGAGGGTTACAAGCTGCCTGGTGCCCACCCAGGGAAACAGGGCGTATTTCCTGTCGGAAAGGGCGGTCACCAGATTCTCCAGAATGCCGCTGTTTCTGGCAATGTAGCGGATTTCCGTCAGCCGCTCCCGGCAGCGCTCGCTTAAATACAGGTAAGGATCATCCTTCTGCATCACGCTCCGAACCTTGCGCACCAGGCGGGTATGCAGGTCAATCTCAAAATCCATGTCCCAGTCCACAGCGGAGATTCCCGGCACCTGCTTTACGAAGAGCACCTTGGATTTCACATTGATATCCACCGTCTCCCAGGACAGGCCCGCCAGGGCAAAGCGGGTGCCCACCGGGTAGGGTTTGTCCACCGTGCCGATGGTGCGGTTTTCATCCTTCACCAGTAAATACTCCGGGGACTCGAAAACCGTCAGGAACTTGTGGCTGTTAATGATCTTCTCCCCGGCCCTGCCCACCGTCAGCCCGTTATGCTCCGTGCGCTCCAACTGCTCGATCTCCACCAGATGCAGCAGGAGCTTTTTATAATCTTCCTGGGAAATCTTGCGGAAACACCCCAGGCTTAAAACCGCGCCGGCCAAGGCAGCCGGTGACATCTCCCCGTTGCTTTTCAGGCAGCTCATGGTCTGGTGGTACAGCAGGTTATAAGGATGATGCCTGGGAGGTATGGGTTCGATCCAGTGCTCCCGCAGATACAGCTCTACAATGGCAATGGTCCGGATAAATTCCCAGTTGATGGGACCAAGCACATCGGAGGTATTGATTTTCAGGCTCTCCACAAAGGTAAACAGCAGTTGGGGAATCTGGCCCCGCCTGCCGCAGCGCCCCAGTCTCTGGGCAAAACTGGATACGTTCAGGGGAGCGCCCACCTGCACCGCCTGGTCCAGGGAGCCGATGTCAATGCCCAGTTCCAGGGTCACCGTGGCGCCGGTGACGATTTTCTCTTCCGCCGACTTCATTTCCTCCTCCGTGTTCTCCCGAAGCAGGGCGGACACATTGCCGTGGTGAACCCGGTATACATCCGGCGCCTTATGTTTTAACGCAATTTCGTGCATATGCGCCATAATCTGCTCGATTTCCTCCCGGCTGTTGGCGAAGATAATGGTCTTCTTGTCCAAAGTCTGGCGGAACAGGTACTCGTAATGCTCCCTGTCCCCCATATCGCCTCCGGTATCCGTATCCACCACATTCTGGCTGCCGTCCCGCTCCACCATGTCCCGTTTGTCCGCATAATTCACAAAGCGCTCCACATGCAGCCTGACCCGCTTCTTTCCCTCGCTGACTATGGGGGCCGCGCACTGCCTGCCGCTCCCGGTGTTCAGCCAGGCCTGGGCCAGGGACACGTCCCCCAGAGTGGCGGACAGGCCGATGCGCCTGGGATTCACCCCGGTAAGCTTTTTCAGCCGCTCCAATACGCACAGCAGCTGCAGCCCCCGGACATCCCGCATGAAATAATGCACTTCGTCGATAATCACAAAACGAAGATCCGAAAACATGGACAGGCAGCTCCCCCTGCGGTTGGTCAGCAGGCTTTCCAGAGACTCCGGGGTAATCTGCAGAATGCCCTCCGGATTCTTCATCAGCTTTTCCTTCCTGTCCATGGAAGCGTCCCCATGCCATTTTGTCACCGGGATATTGGAATCCAGAAGCAGCAGCTCCAGGCGCTTGAACTGATCGTTGATCAGGGCCTTCAGGGGAGAGATGTATACCACCCCCACGGAGGCTGCAGGGTGATTGTACAGCTCCGTGAGCACGGGAAGAAACGCGGCCTCCGTCTTGCCGGAAGCCGTGCCCGAGGACAGCAGCAGATTATCGTCGCTGTCGAAAATCACCTGGCAGGCCGCCACCTGGTTGCCGTGAAGCTCCTCCCATTTATTCTGATAGATAAAATCCTGTATAAAAGGCGCAAGCCTGGAGAATGCGTCCATTTTGTACCTCCCCGGGTTTTTGTTTGACTGCCGCTATCCCATGATGCCAGGGCCAAAAACGTAACAGTTCAGACAGGGCGCTGAACTGTTACCCAAAAACTCTTCTGTACCCAACATCATAGCATAAAACCCAAGGGAAATTCAATGGAAAATATCATATGGAACAGAATAAATCCGTCTGCCGTTACCCCACCGCTGTCCTGTAAACGTTTGGGGTAACACTGATAAACCTTATGGGATAAAAATAGATAGAACTGCCCGGCTAAAACCCGCCCCGTCCGGCAGTCAGCCGGATAGGGCGAATTCCCGGGAGAGATCACGGATGCACCGGAGTGGTGAGATCGTCTGTGAACAGATCGAATTCCACGCGCATCATTGGTTTGTTATAGGTGCTTCCGCTTCTGCTTCTCGACTCCGGAATGCGGTTATTGCCGAAATAAATATGCGAGCAGCCGAAATATTTGTAATCCGGATTTATCATGGCTTCATAATGGTCTGTTGAATAGCGGTAGTTGATATAGAAGGTGGTGTGTATATGCTGGTTGCTGCCATTCACGCCGCAATCCACCGTATTCTCGCCTAACCGGGTCATATGGAGCATCTCCATCATGGCATTGACTCTCTCCTCGTTTTCCTCATCTATCAGCCAGTCATGAGCGCCATAGCCTTCGCTGATATCAACCCAGCCCCTGTAGCAGGCGATGGCTGCCAGTTCAGAGTCGAATTCCAGGGGATCAATGCCTACCTCGGCGCGGTACTCGTTGACTTTCTCAAATTCTCTTGCCTGCAAGGAGGTCATTTTTACACAGAGCTGCAGCGGATCGTTTTTGCCCGATGTCCTGACGCCTTTCTGGGAATCCTGGTTCAGCATCCAGTAGAAATAATAGCACTCATAATGATCGCCGAAGGCATGGCGCAGCTCCTTTTTGCAGTTCTCCTGATAGGCAGCCACGTTAAAGGTCTCGTTTCCCTGGCGGCCTTCGTGGATGCCCACGGTCTGGAAATGCTCCAGCAGAAGCTCCTCGTCATATTGGTACAGTAACGCGAGAGCCGGGAAGGATTCCATATAAAAATCCGCATCGAACACCAAAGACCAGTCGGCCTCTTCTATGTAGGCATCATACAGCTCGCCGTAGTCCCACTCTACATCATAAGGGTAGTGTCCGTTCTCCACATCCACCACGAAGGAGTCAACGTGGGTGTAGTATGACTCCTCGACGCCCGCCTGGATCTCGCCAAGTCCGGCGATGGCATCCATGTCCGGAGAAACAATCAGGACTTCAGGCTCGGGGCTGGCCTTTGGATTGGCGGCGGAAACAGTCCTGCCGCCGGCAGCCTGAACGGGCATTGCGGCGCCTGCCAACAGGCCCACTGCCAACAGTACAGATACGGGATAAACATACATATTCTTTTTCATGACGGATACCTCCTGAAACTATTTTTAACTTTTGATTTTAAGTTGCCTGCCTTACTGCGAACGACATACTGCAGTGTGTCTGCTTAGAAATACTGCGCCAGGAACCACAGAATGATGATCACAACAATCCACGTTCCACAACCGCTGCTCTTTTTCCCGCCTGTGCTGTAATGCCGCGTCGGTTTGGACTGGCCGTAATTTCCTGATGTGTAGTTTGTGCTGCTGTACGATGATCTACTGCTGCCACAGGACGACCCGGATTCTCTTTTCAGATATTCCGGGCGGGTCTGGTAGCCGCACAGCTCACATGTGCAGTTGCATCCGCCTGCACCGGAGGGCCGCAGCAGGCCTGTATTACATTTGGGGCATGTTCCGTATGATCTCATACTGATCGTTGTCTCCTTTCTTTTGACAAGCTTCCAGGATTCGGACGGTGATCCGTTCTCCCGTGTTCCTTATGAGAATAGTATAGCAGGCCCTCATCAGCACGTTCGTAATTATTACAGATATCTTCTTATTCCATGCCGAACGCAGGGAAAAATTGCTCCAACCACTCACTCTTCCTTATCCCCCGACGGGTGATGCCTGCCAGGGGACATTGCCGTTAGGTTACACGGCTGGTCCGTACAGAATGGCCATGACGAAGCCCCTGATGATCTGCCCGATGATGACGCCGCCTCCTGTTTTTTATTGTGCAGTTTTTCGCATTTCGTAAATGCATGGCAGTTTTTACTTATCCGCCAGATAAGGCGAAGTGGACGCTTCGCGGGCAAAGAGGTCAAACTGTGCCGCCATGGTGTGCTCGCCGGAGTAATAGATGTCGGAGCATCCGAAATACAGGTTGTTACCCCTTACCATAGCTTCATAATGGGGTTCGGAATTTCGATATTTATTGGCCGTTTGACCAATGGAAAGATATTGCGTATGCACGGCATCATAAGATTTTACAGTGTTCTCCCCATAATAGCCGAGTCCCATCTCATCCAGATAACCATCCAGGGTATCGGTTTCTTCATTCATCCAGTCATGGGCATACATCTCGTTTATTACATCGTACCATGCGCGCCAGGACGCAAATGCCATCAGTTCCGGGTCAGCGGTGAGCGGTGCCGCGCCGACTTCCTCACGGAATTTGTTTACCGCTTTGAGCTCTTCTTCCTGGTATTGGGACAGTTCGATCGTAAGCCATACCGGATAGGTTTTTCCGGTGTTCGCTGTGTCAACACTCTTTTCCGTGTCCTGGTTCAGCATATAGTAAAAATAATAGCACTCGTAATCGTCACCGAACGCGGTCCTGATCTTCCCGTCACAGTTTTCCATATAGACTGCCAGGTTGAAGGACTCACAGCCCTGACGTCCTTCGCGGACACCGACGGTCTGGAAGTGCTCCGTCAGAAGTTCGTCGTTATTGTTGTACTGCAGCGCCAACATGGGGAACGCAGCCTTGTAAAATTCTACGTCAAAGACCAGGGACCAGTCGCAGGCGTCCACGTATTCGTCGTACAGCCTGTTCAGGCGGCTGTAATCCCTGTTTCTTTCTGCGGGTTTGTACTGCCAGGACAGGCCGTAGGGGTTTTCGTTCCCGTCGATCTCGATCTGGTATTTTCTGTATTTCAGGTATTCCGGAGACCAGGTCCCAACGAGGGTGCTTATCTCTTTTATAGCTTCCAGAGATGCCATGTCGCGTTCCGGCTCTGTCTCGGCTATGTTTTCGGGCTTTTCTGTTTCAGTTGCAGGTTGTTTCGTTCCGGTCACGGGCTTTTCAGCTTCAGTTGCAGGTTGTTTCGTTCCGGTCACGGGCTTTTCTGTTTCAGTTGCAGGTTGTCTCGTTCCGGTCACGGGCTTTTCTGTCTCCGGTGTGCCGGTGCCCATGGAATTGACATTAACGGACGGGTACGGCGGATACAGATCGGGGTACAGGTCACGGTCAAATTCGGATATGATGTTACTGTTTCGGCTGCTGTCACTGGCCGCCACCGGCTGGCCGGTTTCGCCGCAGCCGGTGAGTGATGCGGAGAGCAGTGCTGCCGCCAGGAGGGCAGTGATGATCCCTGTATTCTGCTTTCTGGTATTCCTCGTGTTTTTCATTATGCTTTCCTTTCCTGGGCGTCCTCGCCTGAACGGTTTTTCGTTTTGCCATGTGTCCTTGTACAAGGCACGAATGTATGTATGCATCATGTTGCTGTGAACAACAACAACAACATGATGCCTTTGTATTACTCTTCATCCTCCGTAAAATTGTCCACATCAGGATATCTCATATCCCCCTCAGCAAAATCGTCCTGAATAGAATATCTCATATCCTCCTCAGTAAAATCGTCCTCAATAGGATATCCCATATCCTCCTCAGTAAAATCGTCCTCAAAAGGATATGTCATATCCCCCTCATTTCCGTCATATGAGTATCCTCCTTTAAAGGACTCCCCGTTTTCCCTATCATAGTGAAAAGAACTCGAAAGATACGCAAATGAGGGAAGGTAATCCAGATTTTCCTTTCTGGCTATCATTTTTGACAGAGTCCAAAACCATTTAAACAGGGCGGCTTCCCCATGGCCTTCCGTTTCATAACTCCAGTCAGCGCTTTCCGTATCCGCAAGAATGTCATCGCCGCTTTTCTCCAATGCGCTGCAAATCTTTGTCAGATCATAGCCCTGTTGATACAGGTGGTATTCTCCGCCTTCTTTCAGCAGCCTGACGAAGTTTTCGGGTATATCGCTTAAACTAGCCGGCGGGTAGCCGATATACACCAAATCCTCCTCTTCCATTTGCTCCAAATCCTCCATATTCCACTCGCCGCCGTCAGAGATGATAGACGATATTTCCCACACAAGTTTTACAATTTGTTCTGATTCGTCAATCTCTAATCTGTCCCGGCAGCCCCATGTATCGGGTTCCCCATCTTCTTTGCATAGCCTTGCCGCACACATGATTTCTGTTAATTTAGGGCTTTTAATACTTATTGTGACATAATTACTGCTGCTGGAATTGGTCACAAAATCTGTTCTGATTTTCATAGGCATCTTTTCCTTTCATCGATCCATTTTTCTATGTTCACTGCTGCAGAAAACAATTTCCGGCATCAGCGGACAGCCGCCCAGGCAAAGCTCCCGTTTTTTACAGTCCGGACATGCGCTGCGCATACGGTTCCGGAAATGTTCAAAGGCTTCGCTGTTCCATGCGTCTTCGATGGTACATGGCCTAAGCGCTACCCCGTACCGCCCCTTCCGGTCAAAGCTGCAGGTTGACATCACCATGTCGGCGCCGATGTAGCAGCTAAATCTCCCGCCCTCGCAGGTATCCAGAGACTGGGGCAGGATGTTTCTGCAAAAGCGGATGGCTCCCGGCACATTGCAGCTATCCATACCTACCCTGAAAGAATGGTCTCTGTCTACCTGTGCAAAAAACCGCTTCACCCTTGGGTCCTCCGGCGCAAGTACATTTTCCCGGGTCCCCTGTCCGGCAGGTTTATGGAGGAGAAAGATAACTGCATTGACGCCCTTGGGAAAATCATCCCTCTCCAGGCGCTCTATGGCTTCGTCAATGCTGTTTTGTCCCAGAACATAATGAATGTTCGTCTTCACTCCCGCATCCAGGAGCATCCGGACGGCGTTGTGTGTATATGTGCTGCGGTACCAGCTCACAGCCACCGCCCCGCAGTATTTCCTGCAGACAGCCGCCAATTCCGGCGTCAGTCCATAGCCGGAGGTGGTGAAGTTGGGAACCAGGCCGTTTTCCCGGCAGATTTGAAGAAGCTCTTCAAAGTGCTCGTGCTGGTCCGGGTCACCCCGCCCGCCCAGGGCAAGCTGATTTGTCCTGCCCCGGCACTGCTCCGCAATCCATCGAAAATCGTCTATTGTCATATTCGGCTTTTCCGTCACTGCGCCGTTCTGGTAGCAGCCGATTCCCGCTTTCCGGCACAGCCCTGTTTTCCCATGGATACAATGCCCCATCACCCCCACATCAATGAGATGAGGAAACGATGCCATAAACGGGTCTGCGCCGGTATCGCGGCCGTTTTTGATAATACCGCTGCGGACATAGACTCCAGTCTCGTCATCGAACAGAGTGATAAAATGGTACTTGGGATCTGTGATTTTACATTTCATCTGTTTATCGTCCCTCTTCCTTTCCTTATTGCAGCATCTATTTTCAAGGTACGCGCCCTGCCCCAGTCACTTTTCTGCGGCGTTGTCTTCCCCTTGATACGCATGCACCGATTGGGGCATTGAGCGTATTTCTCCGGGGAAATATCCCTTCGGACGGTCGCGTTCCTTACAGAAAATAGTATAGCAGGCTTCTGTCTGCCAATTCGTAATTATTACGGGTATGCCACGCCCTCTGTCGGACACATCAAACGGACTGCCGCACGGTAAATTGTGCGGCAGTCCTCTGATGACCGTTTATGATGCCTTTTTCAGTTGCCCCACCGGCCAGGGATGGTGCGTATTCAATCCTGATAGCCTAAATTCCTGCGATACCGCTTAGCCTGATATTCCATGGCGCCCATATAATACAACAGTTCCTCTTTAAGCTCCTTATCGTATATCTGAATGACCCGGTAAGCGCTTTCATTCTCATCCAAAAACCTTTCCGCCAGTTCATTCATCAGATACCATGCAACAGGCATTCCCGCTTCCGCTGCGCTCTCCATGTACAAGTCGATATATTCCCTTTTCTGCTTAGCCAGATATGTCACCCCTGCGTTGTCTGTCTTCACCTGATAATAGCCGATTTCCCCTTCTTCCAGGATAATCAGATCCTTCACCTTTGTCCGGGTATCTATCATCTCTGACAGCGCATCCTCGTAAAAATTGCAGAAGCGGTTCTCGCCCTGACGGAAGACTTTCAGCTCCAGCATATCCAGATATCTCCGGGCAGCCCCGTCCGCCTCGTCATGTATCCGGTTGAGCAGAAACTCTATTGTTATACTCCAGACCGCCAGAATTTACAGTGATGCCTCCGGGAAAATACCTGGCTGGCGGTCTGCAGCCGTGTTGTACTGCAAATTCAACCGGTGAGCAGTATATATTGGTTTTTCAGGGTACAGGAAGCTCCCGCCGGGGATATCTCATGCGATGGCGGTCCGCGTTATGACGCGGGTCCATACAGGATGGCCATCACGATGCCGCGGACGACCTGACCGATGACGAAGCCGCCGCCGAAACCGTCGGCCACTTCCATACAGATTACGGCGCCCGGTGCATCCCCGATCCCTGGCAGGGAAAAATCGAAACATTGTACTGTCTGATTGTGCCTTCCATCTTGTCATCTCCTCTGGCATATTTTCATTCCCAATCCCATTTCTATCTTATCAAATAGCATAGATAAATACAACTAATAGTATAATATTTTGCCCGTCTCAATACTCCCTGTCCGCCATTTCCCGGGTATGATTGAAGGAAGCCGCCGCCTCAAGGCTTACTTCCATCTCTTCCACATTGTCGAAAGCCCAGTTAAACGCGTTCCGGATATCGGCAGGCATTTCCATTTCCTCATTCAGGTTCTTCACCACCCGGCGCGGGCTGTCGCACCCGCGTTTGCAGTACCGCTTGAAATCCTCCAAAACCTCCTCGTAGTTCTTCCCCTGTTTTTTGTGGAAGGTAGGATGCAGGCGGAACGCCCCTCCCACATCCCCCAGGAACTGTTCCCGGAATTTTTTATCCAGGCGCAGATAGTCAAAGCAGTAACGGGTCCCTGCCTTCTCATAAGCCTCCTTCAGCGCCTTTCCCGCGTCCGGCCTCTTTCCCGCCCTCTCATACAGTTCCCTGTAGTTCTCTTTCCCCGCAAGGAAGAAGACACATCCGCTCACTGTGTGTATGGCCAGCGGAATATAGAGATAGGGCGGCCGCTCCCTGTCCTGCTCCAGGCTCTCCCGAAGTTTGTCGGCCTGCTGCGGAGTCACATCCAACACGCAGAATCCCTGGCCTTCCATATGCCAGACCCCGCTGCCCTCCCCGCCCGTCTGTGCCTTCCTGCAGAACTCATAGCCCTCCCGGCTGTCGCAGTACGCCTCGAAGAGCCGCAGGGAAAAGTCCTGCTTCCGGGGCTCCTTTCCGGACTTTCTTGCTCCCTCCTGCCCTCTGGCGGGATATCCGCTGTCCTGCAGCCAGGTCTTGATCTTAATGTGGAGCGCCATCTGCTCCAGACGGGCGGTCAGCCAGGGCAGATAGTCCTCCTTCTCCTCATCCTCCCCGTTTTTCACAGAGATCTCCAGATGCCGCAGCCGTCCGGCAATTTCCGTCCCTCCGGCATCCCGTTCCTCCCGTATCAGCCTCGCAAGCTCAGTCAGCATCTTTCCCACATTGGCCTTGATGCGGATGTCTTCGCTCTGGCCGGCATCCGGATTCCCTGCAGGTTTCCCGTCCCCCGGCGCCTGCGCCCTCTCCGGGGACTCCCCGTTTCCTGCCTTCCCAGGCTTCACCACGCCCGACTCCAACAGCAGCGTTTCCAACCACAAATGTCCGTCCTGCATGCTGTTATCCTTATAATAGATGTCCCGCTCAGCCAGATACTCCGTCAGCCACAGATAATAGTCCGTGTCCGTGATCAGCCCCGCCATATAACCGGCATCGTTCCGCCAAAGCTCCTCCCAGAAGTCACGGCGTTCCTTCTTGTCCTTTCCCGGCGCATCCCTTAGAAGCACATCTTTGGTTTTGTCCTGGTTCCTGGCTCTGGCCCAGTCCGAGTATTCCTCCATTCCCATCACTTTTCCCAGCAGCTCCTTGATTCGGGACTCGTCCCGGGGCCGTATGGGTTTCTCCGCCAAAAGCCATGGAAGTTTCTCCCAAAGGTCCCGGCCTTTCCCCGGAGCCTCCTCCAGCAGCCTGCTCCATTCCGGATCCTCCCTCACAGCCTCTTCCAGCAATTCCCTGATTGGAGACCTGCCCTTCGACTGCAGGTGATTCTTACGGCTATACTCCGAAAGCGACTTGTCAAGGCACTTCAGCAGCCCCGAAACATTCTCCGCCCAAAAAGCCCTGTAGAGGAAAGCCCTCTCACGTTGGTCTTCGCATTTGACCTGGTAATCGTAGATAATATCATTGTAAAAAGTCTCACGGATACTGTTCACTGATTTTTCTTCCATTGCAGCCCCCTCTCACAGCGTTCCGCCTGCCGGCAGGGACCGTCATAGATACGGCTGTACACGTCCAATACCTTATCGGTATCCGCCATAGGGGAGAGTTCCCTATCAAGCAGATACAGATCCACGATCACCTCCAGTTCCTGCGAAAAGTCCCGCAGAACCTCTGGTCCGGCCTTCTCAAAGAGAGCCGCAAACCTCCGGCAGGCTTCCAGATACTCGGCCCTGCATGCAAAGCCTAAGGCAAGCACGGCCAGGTAATCCCTCCGCTCGTACTCCTCTGCCATCCGCTCCAACTCGGCGGCCTCAAATGCGGCTTTGCTTTCGAAATCAGGGAACGGATAAGGGTCATCGTCCTCATCATAATCCGCATAGGCATCATAATCGTCATAGGCATCATAATCCTCATAGGCATCCCCGTAGTCGTCATCGCCGTCCGGGCCGCCTTCGGCTCCCGCAGCATGAACATCGGTGTTTTCCCTGTTTTCGCAGCACACAGAGCCGTCCATTCCGTCCTCGCCGCTGCCCTTCTCCGTCTGCACCGCTTTTTCCGCCCGGACTGCCCCTTCCTCCAGAGTCGTGTCTTTGTCCGAAGCCGTTCCTTCGCCCACGCTTATCGCTTTGTCCGGGGCCGTTTCTTCGCCGGAGCTTATCGCTTTGTCCGGGGCTGTTCCTTCTCCCGATTCCGCCGCTTCGTCCCGGACGATCCCCTCGCCCCTTCCTTTCCGGCAGGAACCCGAATGATGCCTGATGAAGATGCGTTTCATGTTGCCCTCATTGGTCATGGAATTAAGCCTGGTATTCGGCAGCCTCCACCAGGGACTCATAGCGCTGTCGTCGGACTCTCTCTCCGGATCAACAATGGTTTTATAGAGATGGAAGCCGAAGTGTGTGTCATAGCCCTCGTAGAGTTCATTCGTTTTGCTGCCGTCCGGACCGGCCATGACGCACCATCTCCTGGATATCCGCCTGGCCTGTTCCAGAAGGAAAGCAAAATCCGTCCGCTCCTTCGACACAAAGCCGTAAGGATAGGCACGTGCATACGCCCCCTCGTACAGACTGCACCGCATGACCAGGTAGAGGTAGAGTCCATACAGCTCCCGCCGCTCCCTAAGATAGGGTTCCGCCAGGCTCTCTCCTGTAGCCGGATCCCTGTCCATATACGTCTGCAACTTCTCCGCCCAGCCGCCCATGAGTTCTCCCACCAGAACACAGAGCTTCTCCTGGCTAAAGTTTCCCTTCCCGTCCGTGATCTGCGGCCGGAAGGAGTATCCATGCCCCTTCATATGGCCTGTCAGCCTCTCTGTCACCTCCTGGAGGCACAGCAGATTCTTTTGGTAATTTCCCCAGTTTCCCTCCAATATTCTCATCCTTTTCTTACCTCTCCTCTCCTGAAATCGGGAATATATGTGTGCCCTGTATAAAACAATCCGGCGGATTCCCGCAAGACGTCCCGCTGCATCTTGCGGAATCCTGTATGGGCTGTCACAGTCAGAAGCCGGACCATTCAGCCGGCAGATACGGCTCCACCCACATCGTATACAGATACACCGCCGACGCGTTTATCTCCTCCATGGCATGGGCCATCCGTTCCTCGCAGATGTTCTTCTCCAGAAGCTCCCGGAAATCCCGGAAGGGCGTCTGGGCTGCCAGCGCACGCAGGGACTGGGGGCTGCAGTCATATTCAGGCAAAAATACCTGGCTGCGGACAGCTCTCGGGGCAAGTCCTTCCCTGCCGGGATCCGGCACATCCTCCGGATACGCTCCGGCCAGGGCGAGATAATGCCCATAAGGATCCGGATACCATCCCCCTTCCTCCATCAGCTTCCGTCCCTCCAAACCGGGACAATACTTACCCAGGATCTCCCTGAACTGTCGTGCGCTGTCCGCCTGCGTCCCTCCCTGTTCTTCCAGGCAGCAGCAGAGGGCATCCATGCAGCGGAGGATATGGTCCAGACGGCCAAATTCCTGCTGCGCGGCAATATAGCGCCTTAGGATATCCGCCAGGGCCTCCCCCAGAGGCCATGAGCCGTCGCGGCTCTTCAGGAAGCGCTGTCCGAACAGTCGGAAATCTGTACGGGACGCTCCCGGTATCCCCTCCTCCCCGGAAGCAAATTCCGCCAGGGCATCCAGATACTGTCCCAGGGTCATCCTCATGCAGTGGCAGATATCTTTGTTCTTCCCCCTGCCCTTCGCATGGTCCAGCAGCATCAGCCCCAGCAAAATGACGGCATTGACCGTGCCGGCGCGCCAGAGGAGCCGGCAGGGATGATCGGAGTCCTCCGCAGACAGCACCATTTCCGGCTGATCCCGCATACGGCAGGCGGTATCGTAGATTATCGCCAGCCTGAAGGTCTGACAGAAGCCATGATAAGTATCCACGTCCACAGAGGGATGCTCCCAGAACCTCCCTGTCAGTTCATTCATGGCATCCAAGTCTTCCGCTCCGCAGAAAAAATACCCGGCGGGGATTTCGGAAAATTTCCGCACCATCCGAAGGGCGGCTTCCGGCGAGGATGCCCTTGATTCTGCCGCATATTGAAGCCGCTCCTCCAGTGTCAAAAGATCTCTTTCCTGTTTTTCCATGTTCTCACCTTTCTGCCCGTTATCGGCGGGCTTTCATTTCAATATTTGCTTCTCCCTGCTGCTGAATATGATGCCCGTTCCATCCCCGTCCCGGCGGCAGTCACCGGCCTCATCCTCATACGGGAAATCCTCCGGAAACTCCGATCCGTATTCCCGGTAACCGGCCCTCTGCATCTTTTTCCTGCTCTCTGCCATCTTAGCATACGCTAAAGAATAATACAACTTACAGCATAGGTAGTTGCGTCCAAATATGTTATAAACCGTAACAGTTCAGCGCCCTGTCTGAACTGTTACTATAAACCATCGCTTCCAAATACCGCTTCGCTCTCATCAACAGCCTGCTCCAACGTTTCCGTCAGACTGCGGTAAGCATCATCTCCATTCAGCTCGTACTTTACAGCCTTCCGCGGCTCGCTGCCCCGGGTGAAGAGGAACAGGCTGTCTAAGGGGAGGTTTAATACCGTGGAAACCTGGCAGTTGAACTTTTCCGCAAAATACCTTGCCGTCCGGGTGTCTGTCCCCCCCAGGTACAGGCAATGATCACAGTTATTGATGATGGTCTGGGCCTTTGACTCTCCGTAGAGGCCCTCCAACTGGGAGAGGCTCTGTACGATCAGGCTGACATAAATCTCCCGGGAACGGATCACGGAGATGATCTTGTCGAAATCAGGAATCAAGGTGTTGGTGCTGAAGTCGTCCAGGATCAGGCGCACCGGGATGGGAAGCCGGCTGTCCGGCTGCCTGTCCGCAGCAGCCATAAGATACTGGAGCGCCTGGGTATAGAACAGGTTGATCAGGGCATCCTGGCTGCGGTCGGAGTCGCTGACGGACAGGAACAGAACCGTCTTTCCCCTAAGGAATGCCCCCAGGTCCACCTGGCGCTGCATCCGAAACATCCGTTTCATGCCGGAGTAAGACACCGCATCCAGGTGCTGTGCCAGGATCCCCTTGATACTGGCGTCCATCCTGTCCGCCTTTGTATTCTGCTGCACCATCCTGAATTTCCGCGCAAAGGCGCAGTCCGGGTGCGCAATGCATTCCTCCGCCACCACATTGTCCAGATCGGCAGTCCCCATCTTCGTAAGGAAGGTATACGCCTGGTACAGGTCATGCTGCTTCCGGGGCAGCCGGTTCAGGACGAAAAGGAGGATGGCCTCCAGGTACATCTGGGCAGCCATGTCCCAGAAAGGCTCTTTGTGGTTATTGCACGGGCAGATAGCCTGCGCCACCTTCTTGATGTCCTGCTCGTTGTAGTAGTCGCCCTCCCGGTTGGCCTCGCTGTCCCGGCATTTCCGGATATAAGTCAGGGGATTGTAACCCCAGGGAGTGGCGGCCGTGTCGGTAAAGTCCAGGTGCATGACCGTGTAGCCCTGCTTTTCCAGATGTCTGCCGTAGAGCCTGCGCAGGTTCCCCTTGGTGTCGGCCACAATGAGGCTGTCCTGGGTATGGAGGATGTTGGGCACCACATAGCCCCTGGTTTTTCCGCCGCCGGAAGGCCCCACCACCAGGTCGTTGTTGTTAATCCCCGTGACCCAGGTGTCGTTGCTGACAGAGACACCCTTTGCAAGAATACGATTGGATCTGACGTTGTGAAACATGTTTTCTTCTCCCTTCTGAAATTCCTCTGTGGATTTTTCCATTTGATACAGGCTTCCGCCGGTTCCCTCCATGGCCTAACAGCCCTCTGCCAGGCTCGTGATAATATGGTCCGCCAGGCCGAATTCCAAGGCCTCCTCCGCCCGGAAATAGCTGTCTGTGGCGGTTTTGGCAAGAACCTCCTCCAGGCTTTTGCCGGAGTGTTCCGAAATGACCCTGGCAATAATCTGCCGGGTCTCCATCAGGTCATCGCTGACCGCTTTCAGTTTCAGGGCGCTGCCGCCGGTCCGGACGATCAGCGGGTCATGGATCATGATGCGGCTGTGGGGCAGCATGTCCCGCCTGCTCCCTGATACAAAAAGCAGCGCCGCCATGGAAGCCGCCAGCCCCACACAAACCGTGCGGATGGGGCAGCTCACCGCCTGCACCACGTCGTAGAGAGCCATGCCGCTGTCTACGCTGCCGCCGGGGCTGTTGATAAAAAGGGTGATCTGTCCCTCCGGGTCCTGCCGCTGCAGGTAGCGTAGCTGGCGGACCAGAGCGTTTACCGAGGCTGCGTCCACTTCTCCCACCAGCTCCACCTCCCGGTGGGACAGCATCTCATCCTGGATGGGAATGAGATCGTAGCCGTGGGATGATTCCCTGATGATTCTTGCTTCGTTTGAAATGTACATAAAGCTGTTTCCTCCTAATATGTAGTCGCTGCGCGGCGGCAGTGCGCCTTTGCGACTTTACCGTTCAGCCAAGAGTATTACTTATTAATACTTGACACTTCCGCGGCTGTAATACCATTCTATCAGGCGCCGATTCCGGCATTTGTAAAAATTACGATATAACCAAATATAGCATACAGCATAGAAAAATAATGCCTTGCGCACATTACACAAAATCTCATCTTTTAGTATGATTGGGATATACTATAAGCATTGGAGGGATTCTATGGTGCGGCGGACATTGGGCAGGCGTATCCGGGAAGAACGTCTGAAACTGAATCTTACACAGGAGAAGTTAGCGGAAGAGGTAAACCTCTCCATGGCATATATCGGGCAGATTGAACGCGGGGAGCGCAGTCTGACCCTGGATAATCTGGTGGCGGTGGCCAACCGGTTAGGCGTTACAGTGGATTACCTGCTTTCTGATTCCGTTAATCCGGATGAGGATGCGGAATATTTGATTTTACGTCAGCTGCTGGCCGGCAGGACAAAGTCACAGAGAGCGTTGGCAGTCAACATGGTGAAGCTTATGTTTGGCTATCTGGATGAAAATTCCTGCCAGGACGGAAAAGAGGAAAATTAAATTTCCGCCTGGAAATGCAGGAAAATCATTCACAAATCCTCATGGGGCATAGAGGCGCATTTCAGGAGAAAGCGGATTCCTTCCATAAACCCTCTGTTGAACAGCTCTTTTCCCAATTCGTCATAAAAATGATTCAGTTCTTCCTCTATCCGCAGATACTCCTCACCGGAGATATTGGCTGCCAACTCTGCGTACAGATGCTTTTCCCGCAGTTCCAGTTCCGGCGATTTTCCCGCAACCCTGCGGATATATATGGCGTCTGTAAAATACCTTTCCATGTCACATTCCTCCTCTTCTGATCTGATTGGTGTGCCGGCAGGCGGCGTCACGAAGCAGGGGCATAAGGGTTTGGTTCATTTCTGATGCCCGATATTTATTATAGCAGGCTCGGCCTCTGTGTTCGTAATTTTTACGAATTTCTATTGTTTACGTATTTGTTCCGAAAGTGTGTCAATTGCACAGCTCCCGGCTTGTGTCTTTCTTCAGACTAAAGACAGGAACCATTCGTTATACGGAAATGAAACCCTGCACTTTCGGGATATTTTTACAAAAAATAAGGTTAGACCCCCTGTAACAGAATCTAACCTCATCCTTAACTGACTGACATTGCCCGTAAAAAGCAGCCTGACTGCCGCAGCCATTCAGACAGTACGCTGAACCGTTATGTTGTATTTCCCTTTCTAAGAGCCACGGGAACAAATATGGGTACGGGAAGCATGCCCGGGAAAAACGTCCTAATAATAAAACACTTCCTGTATGCTGTTGTATCCCGCAATCCCGTCCTCTTTTAAGCCGATCTTTCTCTGCAGGGCAAACGTTTCCCGTCTTGCCGCCTGCCCGTACAGACCGTCCTCTGCCTGTCTGTGACCGAGAATCTCATTGCATCTGCCCTGCCACCATTTCACCACATGACCGGCGGAACCCACGATGTATTTCTGGCCGGATTTCTGCGCCTTCAGCACAATCTGCCTGCGGACATACTGTGTCTTCGGGCCGTCTATACCGTCCACTGTCAGCTCGTTTCCGTTTTCGTCCCGAATGCCGTCAGCCCTGGCAGCTGCCTGAAAATTGCGGATATTGATATTCTGCTTCTCCTCCCGGGGAACCCTGTCCATGGACTTGTCGAAATCCGCATAAAACCAGTTCAAATCCACATTTCCCTGTACGCCGGGCACCCTGCCGCCGGAGGTGTACTGCCAGATATCCGCAGCCTCCCGCTCCTCCTCCGAAAGCTCGGTCTTATACCTGGCATACCAGATATAAACCTTCCCCACGGCAGCCTCAATCCGCCCCAGATCAAAATAGTTCCGCAGATAGTCACGGTTTCCGTAAAGAACCGGAAGATACCCCGCGTCCCGCACATGGGTCAAAAACGCAATCGCCATGTCCGTAGCCAGTTGTTTCGTGATATCCACCCCGTTCTTTCTGGCGTAATTCACACTGTCATACTCAAAATCAAAGGCAATGGGACAGTTTTTCCAGTATTTTCCCGCCTGGGCAACCGCGTATCCCGCCTCCGCAGCAGCCATTTCCGCTGTATAGGCATAGGAAAACCAATACAGCACCACAGACATGCCCAGATGGTAGCAGGCATCCGCATTGGCCGCATATTGCTGATCCACATTATTCCGGCCGTATCCCATCCGCAGCCCTGCCATTCTGTACCCTGCATTCCGTATCCGCTTCATGTCCACGATCCCCTGATGGGCGGACAGATCCGGTCCTTCCCCTGTAATATACCTGTTCATTATTTCCTCATTCCATTCCCTGCCGCAATGCGGCTCCTTCTGAACAGTGTATGCATGGAGAGACCGTCCGCATTCCTTCACCCCGGCGCTTTACATCCATGATTACGAGTGTATTACCATAGCCCGGGAAGGAACGGCAGAATTTCCCAATAACTACGCCCTGCTCAACAAACTGATGTACGCTCTCTTCTACCTTAATAACGTCTGCCGAATTCTTTGAGAACCCAGGTCTTGCCCACCTGACGCACGCCCTTTAAGATCAGAGGTTTACGGTAAGGTAAATTCTTCCAATCCAACAACTCATTCAAAATCAACCGCTCCATAAGCACTCCTTCACACCTTTATTTAGGTTTACGTGTATAATAATCACATTTTTAATATACCAAATGCGTGGAAAATACAACCGGAATGCCCAGACTCCTGTATCAAACAGGAAAATGAGGAACAAAAGCAAAGACAAACGTAAAGATTTCCAACAATCTATAGCCATACCCACCTGATTATGATACAATTTAGGAAGTCAGCATCCCGAGGGGGGGGCAGCCCCCTTCGGCAAAGCAGGCATCCTGATCCATTACAAGCCTCTTTCAGGGGTTCTTGTAATGTTTCACACCATTATTATACCAGGAGGTAGTCAAATGTTAGAAGATCACATCTCGGACAAAAAAGCCCTCTTCTCCACCGGTGTACATACCGAATTGAGGGAACAGAAAAGCCGCAGCCGGCAGGTTGCCATGATTCAGGGCAATCTCACCGGCAATGCCAGGATGGAAAGCTCCGGCACAAGCGCCAGAGTCTATCAGAACGGCGTATACGGTTTTTCGTCCATAGCGGAATGCTCCGGCGACGCCGCTGAAACCGTACTGAAGGCGGCCACGGAAAACGCCGGGTTCATGGACCGCCATGTAGGCCGGGGAAAGGGCCCCCTGCCCGTCATTCCCTGCAGCCCCATTCCCCAGGGCAGCAGCATCCAGGACGCCGAGCAGAAACACTATGTGGAATTCGCCAAAGCCCTGGACGGATACATCACGGAAAAATATCCGGGACTCTCCAGTCGTTCCGTTATCGCCACGGAAGATTCCCTGGAGAAAATCATCTGCACCTCAGACGGCTGCAGCGGCCATATCTGCGCGCCCAGAAGTTACATCTATGTCTTCCTGAACACGGAAACCGCTTCCGGCACTCCCATCGAACTGTTCAAATCCATTGGCGGCTCCGGTATTTTCACCGAGAATTTCACCGATCCCGCGCTGCTCTATCCGGAAATCGACAAGCTCTACGAACAGATCATGCGGAAACGGGAGGGCGTTTATGCCGAGGCCGGCTACAAAACCGTAGTCTTGAGCGGATTTATGTCCGGCATGCTGGCCCATGAGGCTGTAGGCCATACGGTGGAAGCCGATCTGGTACTGGGCGGTTCCGTGGCAGGCCCGGCACTGAACAAATGTGTGGCTTCCGAACTGGTAAACCTGGTGGATTACGCTCACACCGCCTTCGGCAGGCCTGTTCCTCTGCCCGTCTATCTGGACGACGAGGGCACCCCTGCGGAGGACGCAGTCCTCATCCGGGACGGCATTTTGACAGGCTACATGCACAGCCGGGAAAGCGCTCAGCATTTCGGCGCAAAACCCCAGGGAAATGCCCGCGCCTGGAGCTTCTCCGACGAACCCCTGATCCGCATGCGGAATACTGCCGTGCTTCCGGGCAGAGATAAACTGGAGGACATTATCGCTTCCGTGGACGACGGCTATTATCTGATCACCAGTACCAACGGTCAGGCCGACACCACCGGCGAGTTCATGTTCGGCGTCAATATGGGCTATGAGATCAAGAACGGAAAACTGGGCCGTGCGCTTCTGGACACCACCATCTCCGGCGTGGCCTTCAATATGCTGAAAACCGTGGATATGGTGTCGGATACCGTGGAATGGACAAGCTCCGGATTCTGCGGGAAGAAACAACCCATGCCCGTGGGAATGGGCGGCCCTGCCATTCGCTGCAAAGTTATGATAGGAGGACGTTAAACATGACAGACATAAAAAGAATTGCCGAAAAGACAAAGCAGCTGCTGACGGATGCCGGCGCCCAGAAGGCCCAGTACACCGTGACGGAGAAGGAAAAACACGAATTTAACGTGGACGGAGGGGAATTCTCCCTGTTCCGCACCCTGTTTGACCGCAGCCTTTCCCTCACCGCCTATAAGGACCAGAAGAAAGGCTCCGCCTTTACCAACCAGTTTGACGACGCGGCCATAGAAGGCGCTGTGGCAGACTGTATCAAATCCGCGGAATCCGGCGTTGCGGACGAAGCCTTTGACATTGCCCCCGGACAGGAGAACCGGGTATTCCGGGACGGCGCTTACGAGCCGGATATCGATCTGTTCTTTGAACGCGCCAGAGAGCTGATGGACGATATCCGGAAAAAGCATCCCAAAATTCTCATGGAGCAGATGATCGTAACCCATGACAAAATACATTCGATTTACCAGAATACCAATGGCACGGAATTTGAAGTCTATGAAGGAGCCTACTCCGTTTCCCTGATGTATTCTGCCCATGAGGGAGAAGCTACCACTTCTTTCTTCGGCAGCGATATCTACACGGATAAACTGGACCGCCCCTTTATTGAACTGGGATCTCTGGAAAAGGATTTAAGCGACACCGAAGCCCAGCTGTCCACCGTTCCCATGGAAGGCAAGTTTGAGGGCGTCATTGTGCTCACTCCCGGCAGCCTGGGAGAATTCCTCGGCAGCATCATCTCCAATTTTGCCTCGGACAATGTCATTCTGGAAAAAACCAGTATCTGGCTTGAAAAACTGGGCAGACAGGTGGCGGACGAACGGCTCACCATTTCCATGTGTCCCGGGGATTCCCGCATCGTGTGCGGGCAGAGGTATACTCAGGACGGCTTCCTGGCAGAAGATTATGACCTGATCAAAAACGGGGTGCTGAAATCCTTCCTGCTCTCCTTGTATGTGGCAAACAAATCCGGCTTTGCCCCGGCCAGGAATACCTCCTTCTCCGTCATCATAGAGAATGGGGACACTTCCTGCGAAGATATGATCAGGCAGATCAAAAAAGGCCTTATCATCGGCAGATTCTCCGGCGGACAGCCCGGCATCAACGGTGAATTCTCCGGTGTGGCAAAGAACAGCTTCCTGGTAGAAGACGGCCGGATCAGAGGCGCCGTCAGCGAGACCATGATCAACGGTAATCTGGCGGATCTGCTGAACAATCTGGTGGCCATCTCCAGGGAAACAGTAGCCAACGGCAATACCGTTCTGCCCTACATGGCTTTTGACAAGGTTGTGATTTCCGGGAAACAATGAAATCCCGGCTATACAAATTTCCCATAGTCATGAATAACATTTAAATATCATACAGGATATGACGTTTTTCCGTCAGGAAAACACCATATCCTGTATTTGTGTTCGTTTTTATGTTCCGTCACTCCCCCAAAGAACCGTAATCCATCTGGGCTAAAATCCTCGAATACAGCCGCATAAATTCATCTTTGCCATAAGCGTTATTGTTGTGCAAATCTGATATCTGCGCTATCCGAAACCCGGAAAATGCGGCGGGAATACGGCTGCCTGAAAGTTTTATGTTGCTCACTGTCAACGCCGTATTTCCCCGGATCGCCCAAATTTTATTATTTTTTTCGTTTTCTGATAATGTGAATTACAATGACCGCAACTACAATTAACGCAATCCCTCCAAATAAAGGAAGCCATGTGTCAGTAACACTTTGCCAAACAGCACTCCAATTTACATTTTCCGGCATAACTTAAACCTCCAATTCTTCAATTTGTTTTTCCATAACCATATGTTTACATGACAGGTAAGTGGCAATGAAATATCCACCATACACAATCAAGAACATCAAAACAGTAACACCGATATTTGTAGATATGTGCATATTTAGAAATTCTTCTGCAATCGCTGTGATTTTTCCAATTCCAAAGGCTGAAAACATTCCTGCAGGCAAAAGCGGCGAGACAAAGAATATCGCTATCTGCTTGAATAAAGCTCCGAAAAGTAACCGGCTATCCGTTCCCAGCTTTTGTAATAACCCATATCGGTAAATATTATCTGCGGTTTCTGTCAACTGTTTTAAGGACAGCAGCGCGGCGCATATCAGCAGAAATACCAGCCCGATATAGCAGCATAAGAACACCAGCAACGCGCAGGAGCCGTAATACATACTGCTCAACATGATTTTTTCAGTATACCGATACCCTTGTGTTTCCCATTCCAGCCCAATCGGTATCATTTTCTGCAATATTTCATCTGTATTTATACCGGGTTTATACTGTACTAACAAAATATTCATGTCTTTTGTTAAAGACGCAGCGACATGATCGGGAACAATAAAAGTTCCCCTGTCGTTATTGCCTACCGAAGTCATCAAAACGGTTTCACCCAGCGGCTTCTTCCCACCCGATTGTAAAATCGTCCCATTCAAGTCAATTTCCGTACAGGACTGCAAAAACGAATCAATATATTGCAGAGTACCTTTGTAATTACAGTTCAAGAGAAATTCACTATCAGCAAGATTTACGGGGGCTTTACCCTGTGCCGCTAATGCACGGTTAAAATCTGAAATGGAAACTACCGAAACCCCCACTTCGGGAATGTCTTCGTCAATGTGCCATAAGTTTAAGTCCTGCCCCTCAAATAAATCTCCATAGGTTATATCTGCTTCATAAAGGCTGATCTGCGTTATGCTGTCTGCATAGATACCCATATCCACATCCCTTGATTTCAGATATGCCGCAATGTCTGTTTCTCCCGCCACATCAATATCACAGACAACATTCAGATCATAAGGAAGCGCAGATTTAGACGTTTCATTCATGGTTAAAGCAGAACTGATCCCCACGGATATACCGCAAATAGATATGGTGAGCAAAGCGCATACTACGCTCATAGTCATAAAATCCGTCTGCACTTTACTTCCAATCTGTCGGCTTAAAAAGGTATTCAGCCCTTTCAGATAAATTTTCCTGTCTGCCTGTATCGCTGTAAGCAATACTGCCGATACAGAAAAGAAGAAAAGTGCCGTCCCTGCTGCCAATAAAACTACTGCAATCTGAAACCATGAATTTTCGCGGCTGGGAAGTATACCATAGTGCTGAATAATCACGCCGGAAGAAACAATACAAAGGATAGAAAGCGCGGCTAAAGAAATCCCGGCGGCTTTGTTCCTTAGTGCCATGACTTCATTCTTCCTGCTGGCGGTCAACAGGTCAATCAGATTGACCGAAGAAACTGTGCGCACATTAAAAATCATAACAATCAGAAAAATCAATACAAAACAGCCGATCGTCTTTTTCAGCGCACTTATGGAAAAAACAATCTGAAACTTACTCATATCTATTGCAAACAGGCGTAAAGAAAATATGGAAAGTCCCTGTGACAAAAGCAGCCCTGATATAAGCCCAAACACAAGTGACAGAATACCCACGCATAAGGTTTCCCCGGCAAAAATCCTTGATATTTTCCCTTTTTCCATTCCTAACAATGTATAAATCCCTAATTCCTTTTTCCTGCGTTTTAAGAGGAACTGATTTGCATACAGGATAAGAAACGCAAGGGTGGCAGCCACTACAACAGATAATGCAGAAAGCAATATCCATAACTGGTCAGAAAGTAATTGCTTTGTTGCGTCAAGATCATTTAATGCTGGCTGGGTCTGAATGGAATTGAAAGCGTAAAACATACTTACCGAAACCGTAAGCGTCAGGAAATAAATCATATAGTCCTGTATGTTTTTGCGCACATTGCGAATAATCAATTTACCCAGGCTAACGGATTTCGCTTTGTTTACAGAGTTAACGCTTGTCATCAAGTGAATTCTATTCACTTTTTTCACCTCCCAATACAGAAACTACCTCCATGATTTCCTCAAAAAAATCTTTCCGTGATTTTGTCCCACGGTGAATTTCATTGAAAATTTTCCCGTCCTTAATAAAAAGAATACGACGGCAATAACTGGCTGTGAAAGAATCATGCGTTACCATGAGGATTGTCGCAGAAAGGTTTTGGTTCAATTCTTCCAGCATATCCAAAAGCATATGGGAAGAACGGGAATCCAACGCGCCCGTAGGTTCGTCAGCCAAAACAAGAGCCGGATTTGTTACCATTGCACGGGCGGCGGCTACACGCTGCTGCTGTCCGCCGGACATTTGATAGGGATATTTTTCCAAGACTTCCGTGATATTCAATGCCCTTGCAATTTCCTGTACCCTTTTATCAAGTTCTTTTGCTTTTATGCCGGAAATGGATAGGGCAAGGGAGATATTCTCATACGCAGTCAATGTATCAAGCAGATTAAAGTCTTGAAAGATAAAGCCCAGCTTTTCGCGCCGAAAAGCCGACAACTGTTTTCCGCGTAAAGTAGTAATGTCTTTTCCCTCAACTAAAATTTTTCCGCTGGTTACTGTGTCGATTGTGGAAATGCAGTTCAGCAATGTTGTTTTACCAGAGCCGGACGCACCCATGATACCGACAAATTCCCCTTTGTGGGCAGACAGGGAAATACGATTAACAGCTTTGGTAATGTTCCCTTTGTTTCCATAATATTTTTGAATGTCGGAAACCTCTAAAATCGGGGTGTTCATAATTTTGCTCCTCCTTAATTTAGCCAGACTCAAGAAAATGCTTCGCCTTTTCTTTCGTCGAACTATCAAATTTGATAGTTCATATTGTACATTCAGAAATTAAAATGCGCCATTAAATAAGATTACATTTACATTACCGAAATGTAAGGTTTCGGGGAGAAAAGAAGCAGGCATTTTTCATGCCTGCCCGTACAATCCCGCTTTGCGGGATATTCCTATGTCAAACAATAGAATCCACGCTTCGCGAGTCTTCTATTGTCATGAATAAAGATTTTCTTTGGGGAACATAATCTTTACGGTTGTCCCATTTTCAAGGCTGCTTGCCACCGAAATTTCCATATTCATTTTACGGCACAATTTCCGGCATAAATATAACCCGATACCTGTTGACTTTCCAAATTTACGCCCATTTTCCCCGGTAAACCCTTTATCAAAAATCCTCGGAATATCTGCTTCGGTTATACCAATTCCTTTATCAGAGACAGAAAGGCTGCACCCGTTATCAAAAGAACTCCCCTCAAAAGTGAGAATCAGATTTTCTTTTGCATATTTAACAGAATTAGCTATGATCTGCCCTATAATGAATACACACCATTTCCGATCGGCAAATACCGAAATATCCAAATTCTCAAATACAGGTCTGCCGTGGGCTTCAATGATCTGCTTGGAATAGCTTTTCAACGCTTCCTGTACCAATATTTTCAAGGTTGTCTTTTCTATCTTAAAATCTTTTTCCAATGTAGTACTTCTCGCATAGAAAAGGGCTTGTTCTACAAAATGGTCTATTTTATTCAATTCATCATCTATGCGGATTGTAGAAATATTCTTGTCATTCTCAATGATTAAATGGGCAGAGGTTATCGGCGTTTTTATTTCATGTACCCACATTTCGATATATTCCCGGTATTCTTGATTCGTAGCCCCCGCTTCCGCCAACTTATCATTCATGTACTTATTAGACAGGCGCAGAATTTGATATAACAGTTTCCCGTCAAGAAATCCCGGCTTTTCTACAAGCTCTGCTAATAAAGTCTTGTCGTCAAGTCCGTCAAATAAAGCCATAAATCCGCAGTAATATTTCTTTTTTCTTGTGTAGTCCCAAACAAATGCTGCAAGAAAGGAAAACCCGAATATTATTTCGATATAAATGATAAATTCATAACGCAATCCCATTAACCAAAGAAACCCCATAGAAAAAATAACAGCTGCCAAAAACATTACAACAGAAAAAAGGCGGTCAATGATATAATCGCTCAGTTTCATACTTTGTACCCCAATCCACGTTTTGTTTCCAAATAATCGGGCGCACCGATCTCCGATAACTTCTTACGCAACCGCACAATATTAACATTGAGTGTATTTTCGTCTATAAATTCGTCGCTCTGCCATAATTCATCTATGATCGCGTCACGCGGTATCACATTGCCTTTGTTTACAACCAGCAAACGCAGTATGCCAAGTTCATTTTTTGTTAAATCTACTTCTTTATTCCCATAAGCAGCAGTAGCCTTTAGCAGATTGATTGTCAGACCCTTATGAATAAGGACAGAATTAACCTGTGCTTCATAAGTCCTTTTTAATATTTTTTGAATACGCGCTATCAATACCTGTGCGTTATAAGGCTTTGATATAAAATCGTCTGCACCGATATTTAGGCTCATCAATTCGTCAAAGTCTGTATTTCTGCTTGTCAGAACGATAATCGGAATATCCGACTGTTTCCGAATCTCGCGGCATATCGTATAACCGTCTTGATATGGCAAGTTTATATCCAGCAGTACAAGGTCTGCTTCCGCTTTCAAAATATGGTCTGTAATATGTGCGAAATCAGTGCTGCTTTCATAAGCATACCCATATTTCTGTAACAGAACGGACAGCTCTTTACAAATCTCTGTTTCATCTTCAACAACAAATATTTTCACTTTCTGTTTTCCTCCCGTTTCCTTTTATCTGCCGGCTTTTCAGCGTCCTTTGGTATCAGCCGCAAGCGGATGAATTTTGCCACGCCCGGTATGCGGTTTTCCTCACATGGCTTTTGTACCCGTATTTCTGAAATGCCCCGTTTCTTCGCCTCTTCCGGGGAAGAAATATACTCTAACATCTTCATTCACCCTCCCACATAGGGCGGTGCATGATTTATAGTAACATTGAAAGCATCCCCTATCTTTCAGTCGGGCTTGATGTCGGGGCAGACTTCACCTGGATGTCCATCATGCTCCCTAACGGCTCCCTTATTGGGAAGCCTTTCAAGATCCTTCACTGCGATCCTGCTTCCCGGGAGTTGGCCGTCTCAAAAATAAAGGAAGCACAAGAGACGTATTCTCTTAAAAGCCGATGCTTCCTTGAGTCCACCGGGATCTACCACATCCCGCTCCTGTGCTTCCATATAGAGCATTGACCGTTCCGCTTTGTTCCTGCGCCGTAATTAGAACTTCAATTTTCTTTACGGAATGGTCTGTATTTATCCCTGCTTTCAGAATGCCACCTCCTATCTGAATCCCAATTGGATTACATTGGAGTAAACGCTGCCTTTCCACAGTACTCCTTCCTACGAAATCCTGATAATCTGCTCATAAATCAGTATCTCCCGGGCATTCACATTCCGGTTGCCATGGTAATGGCCGAAAAACCACTTCCTGAACCTGGTATTCCGAAGAATCTCTTCCAGATAAGCAGTCTCAATATCAGGCCTGTATCCTGCACCGCCCAGCAGAATCTGCGTGCTGGACGCGCAGCAGTGAGTCACGATGAAATCCACGGCATTGCCATATGCCGCCAGATTCCTGCACCCCTCCTCCATCTCCTCCTGCGAGGGAAGCTCCTGCTGCCACCAGCTCACATGATTGATACGATAGGGAAGCTCTCCCTGATCCAGTTTTTTCTTCTTGATCTGAAAGTAAGGATCCTCCGGCTCCAGAATGCCCCCGTCAATGTCATGGCTCCTGGCTCCGCCGAATGTAAAAATACGCCTGCCATCAATCTCAAACACCTGGCCGCGCATCATATGAATAACAGAGGGCCTGATCTTATGAACCCTTCCACCGTGCCATTCCTCCACCGGATAACCGTAGAGTCTGTCAAAATTCTCATGATTGCCGTCCACAAACAATGTGGTAAAGGACTTGCCATCCAGCCAGTCCATCAGATGCTTCTCTTCCCTGCTTTCTTCCCCTTTGTTCCAGACTCCGCCAAAATCGCCGCAGATAATGACATAATCCTCCTTTGTCATCTCTTTCTGCTCCGGAAATATTCTGGTGCTGAATCTCCGGAAATCCTGATGGCAGTCTCCGGTAATATAAATCATGTATTATCACTTCCTTCCGGACCCTGTTTTCTCTTAAACCATTATAGCCTCTTTTTCCGGCTTTCACAACAACTACTTTCCCCCGGACCCTGTCACATTTTCGGAAGACATGCGCAGGGATATCATTGTCCTGGAAATTACTTTTGCAGACGGAAAAACCGCCACCAAGGCAATCCGGATTTCCCTTCTGGAGGGCGGCGTTGTCCAGGAACCGGAACGCAGAATCACTCTGTAGCGGAATCAGGACACCTGGGAGGTGACAAATAAGGGTTACTGATCTCCGCTCCTGCCCTGTTCCGCGGGGCCGCAGCCTGTTGCCAGGGCCTGGGGATCAATGTGGCCCTGATTCTGCTTTTCTGCTGTTTTTTATGTATCCTCAGGGTGTTTTGTTTTACCGATAAAGATCAGAATTCTGATTTATCCTTGAAAACGAAAGCCCATATTATATGGGCCTTCTGTTTTATATGTAAAAGCATAATTTCTGCTTTCCCAATAAAAACCCAAATTATGCTTTACGGCACCCCCACTGCCTGGGTGACCGGCCCTGCCGACAGGGGTAGCTAACGTCATGGCTGTGGAAAGCAGCCGGTTGTTCTCCTTTAAATTTTTATCTCTGATTACAGTTCAGCATAGCTGAACTGTAACTATCTCGATTCCTTATAACACATTCCAATATCCTGCTTTTTTTG
>CAJUFB010000044.1 GCA_910585805.1 uncultured Acetatifactor sp. | reverse complement strand
AATCTGCGACAATCAACCAGGGTAACTGCAAGTCATAGAAAATGGGGCGCAACACTATTGAAACTAAGACAGAAGACATAAAGGCAGAAGAAACAGTAGCAGAATCCGAAACAGCAGAGGAAAAGGCAGCTAAGCCGAAGAAAGCCCCTGCAAAAAGAAAGTCGGCAAAGACAGTAAAAGAAGCCGAGGCTGAAAACGTCAAAGCAGAAGAAGCAAAGGAAGAACCTGCAGTAGATGAGGCTGTAAAAGAGGAACCGGTGAAGGAAGAGGCGTCTCAAAAGAGCGGTTCGAAAGCAGCCGGATCCAGGCCGGCAAAGGAGTCTGCCCAGACGACTCTGTATATTCAGTATCATGGCAGGCAGATCACACAGGAGGATCTGATCAAGAGCGCAAAGGATATCTGGAAATATGACCTGAAGCGCAAGGCAGCCGAGCTGACCAGCATCGAACTCTATGTAAAGACCGAAGATGACATGGTTTACTATGTTATGAACGGGGATGTGAAGGGAAGCTTTTCTATTTAAGGTCATCCGCTGAAAAGCCGGTGTTAAAGTAAATGAATTTGTTCACGCGTATAAGAAAACAGCGACGAAATCTGCGTAAGCGTACCGGATTCCGGAGCTGTTTTTTTATTCTGTCCGTTTTTAGAATTTTTTTAGAATTATTTTTGTGGAAATCGGTTGACAATGTATAGGGTAAGTGATATTTTATGGTTATCAGATGTTAGCACTCCTTTTGATTGAGTGCTAATAACAAAAGGGAGGCAGCCTGGATGGAGCTGGATGAGAGAAAAAAGAAAATCCTGCAGGCGGTCATCCGCAACTATCTGGAAACAGGTGAGCCGGTTGGCAGCAGAACCATCTCCAAGTACACTGACCTGAATTTAAGCTCTGCCACTATCCGGAATGAGATGGCTGATCTTGAGGAAATGGGATACATTTTCCAGCCCCACACATCCGCGGGCCGGATTCCCTCCGACAAGGGCTACCGCTTTTATGTGGACGCCATGATGGAGGAGAGGGAACGGGAGGTCGGGGAGATACGGGAGATGAAGGAGATGCTGGTGGAGCGCCAGAGCAAGGTCGAGACGCTGCTGAAGCAGGTGGCCAGAGTACTGGCACAGAATACACAGTACGCCACCATGATATCCGCTCCCCGGTCAAAACGCAGCAAACTGAAATTTATTCAGCTCTCCCGTGTGGATGCCAACCAGCTTCTGGCGGTGATCGTTCTGGAGGGCAATGTCCTGAAGAACAACATTCTGCCTGTGGAGGAGGAGTTGGATGACGAGACGCTGCTGAAGCTGAATATCCTGCTGAATACGAATCTGAACGGACTGGCCATCGATGAGATCAATCTTGCCATGATCGCCGTGATGAAACAGCAGGCGGGGATTCACAGCCATATCGTCAGCGAAGTCATTGACGCGGTGGCGGAAGCCATCAGGGCAGAGGAGGATCTGGAGATTTACACCAGCGGAACCAATAATATCTTCCGGTATCCGGAGCTGGCGGATCAGCAGAAAGCCAGTGAACTGATCAACACTTTCGAGGAGAAGAAGCTGTTGGGCGAGTTCCTGCAGGACAGCCGTACGGAGGTGGAAGAAACCGGTATTCAGGTATACATCGGTTCGGAGACACCGGTGCAGAGCATGAGGGATTGCAGTGTGGTCACGGCAACCTATGAATTGGGAGGCGGTATGAAGGGAACGATCGGTATCGTGGGACCCAAGAGAATGGATTATGATAAGGTTGTGACGACGCTGAGAACCATACAGACACAGCTGGATGAACTGTACAGGAGTGAAGAGAAGACGTAGAAAGCTCACTGGAAGTCATCGGCGGATAAGGGAATGCCTGTGAGCAACAGAGAAGACGTGTGAAGGAAAGCGGCAGAAAGAAGATTTATCAGGTAGATGCTTTATTGCGGGAAGGATATATGACGGCGGAGCAAAACCGATGCCGCATCAGAGAAAGCGAAAGGAAAAGGAGGTCAGAGACTGGGGATATGGAAGATCAGGAAGTAAAGACGGAAAAAGACCAAAACATTCCAGAGGCTGAGAGCAGTGCTAAGGAGCATGGGGGAGCAGGAGCAGCGGAAGAGACTGCAGAGGAACAGGCAGCTTCTGCGGAAGAATCCTCGGAAAGCCCTGAGGAGGAAAGCGAGGCGGCTCCTCCGGAGGGAGAGGATCCGAAGACCTGGGCGGAAAAAAGAGCGGCAAAGAAACAGGCGAAGCTGGACAAAAAGGCCCAGGGCTACAAGGAACAGATTGAGCAGCTTGAAGATAAGGTAAAACGCCAGCTGGCCGAATTTGAGAATTTCCGCAACCGCACGGAGAAGGAAAAGCATGCCATGTTCGAAACGGGTGCAAAGAGTGTCATCGAGAAGATCCTTCCCGTGGTGGACAATTTCGAGAGAGGCCTGGCCACGGTGCCGGAGGATAAGAAGGAAGATCCTTTTGTGGACGGCATGGAACGCATTTACAAGCAGTTCCTTACGGAATTGGAAAATATAGGGGTGAAACCCATAGAAGCTGTCGGACAGGAATTTGACCCGAATCTGCACAATGCGGTCATGCAGGTGGAGAGCGGGGACTATGAATCCGGCGTGGTAGCGCAGGAGCTGCAGAAGGGTTATACTTACCGCGAAAGCGTAGTAAGGCATTCCATGGTTGCCGTAGTACAGTAGCCGCTGTATGTCAGGCACAGTATCAAAAACACTATCCGCATCTTCCAAACCGGAAGATTGCGCGGAACGATAATAGGAGGACAATTAGAAATGAGCAAGATCATCGGTATTGACTTAGGTACGACAAACAGCTGTGTGGCAGTTATGGAAGGTGGCAAGCCCACCGTTATAGCGAATGCAGAAGGCGCAAGGACCACACCTTCCGTAGTGGCATTCACGAAGACCGGCGAGAGGCTGGTAGGCGAGCCTGCAAAGCGTCAGGCGGTCACCAATGCAGAGAAGACCATCGCTTCCATCAAGAGAGATATGGGTACGGACAACGGACGTTCTATCGACGGCAAGAGATATTCACCCCAGCAGATTTCCGCTATGATCCTCCAGAAGCTGAAGGCAGATGCCGAGAGTTATCTGGGAGAGAAGGTTTCCGAGGCAGTGATCACGGTTCCGGCATATTTTAATGATGCACAGCGTCAGGCCACCAAGGATGCGGGCAAGATTGCCGGTCTGGAAGTAAAGCGTATCATCAACGAGCCTACGGCGGCAGCTCTGGCTTACGGTCTTGACAATGAGAAAGAGCAGAAGATCATGGTATATGACCTGGGCGGCGGTACCTTTGATGTATCCATCATCGAGATTGGCGACGGCGTGATCGAAGTGCTTGCAACCAACGGCGATACCCATCTGGGCGGCGACGACTTTGACAATAAGGTGATCCAGTGGATGCTGGCTGAGTTTAAGAAAGCCGAGGGTGTTGACTTAAGCGGCGACAAGATGGCGATGCAGAGACTGAAGGAAGCGGCAGAGAAGGCAAAGAAAGAGCTTTCCAGCGCCATGACCACCAATATCAACCTGCCTTTCATCACCGCGACGGCAGAGGGCCCCAGGCATTTCGATATGAATCTGAGCCGTGCCCAGTTTGACGAACTGACACATGACCTGGTAGAGAAGACAGCCATCCCCGTGCAGAACGCCATGAGAGATGCAGGACTGACCAATTCCGACCTGGGACAGGTGCTTCTGGTAGGCGGTTCCACCCGTATCCCTGCGGTTCAGGATAAGGTAAGACAGATGACAGGCAAGGAGCCTAGCAAGACGCTGAATCCGGATGAGTGTGTGGCAATCGGCGCTTCCGTACAGGGCGGCAAGCTGGCAGGCGATGCCGGCGCAGGCGATATCCTTCTGCTGGATGTAACGCCTCTGTCCCTGTCCATCGAGACCATGGGCGGCGTGGCTACCAGGCTGATTGAGAGAAATACCACTATCCCCACCAAGCACAGCCAGATTTTCTCCACTGCCGCAGACAACCAGACAGCCGTGGATATCAATGTGGTACAGGGTGAGAGACAGTTTGCAAGGGACAACAAGTCTCTGGGGCAGTTCCGTCTGGACGGAATCCCTCCTGCAAGGAGAGGCGTTCCTCAGATCGAGGTTACTTTCGACATTGATGCCAACGGTATCGTGAACGTATCCGCCAAGGATCTGGGTACAGGCAAGGAGCAGCACATCACCATTACCGCAGGTTCCAATATGTCCGATGACGAAATCGAAAGGGCAGTGAAGGAAGCGGCTGAGTTCGAGGCACAGGATAAGAAGCGCAAGGAAGCCGTAGAGGCAAGGAATGAGGCTGACTCCTTCGTATTCCAGACTGAGAAGGCTCTCGGCGAAGTGGGCGACAAGATCAGCGACAGCGAGAAGTCCGCGGTACAGGCTGACCTGGATGCAGTGAAAGCTGTTCTGGACAGGACAAAAGACCAGGAGATGAGCGACAGCGACGTAGATGAGCTGAAGGCTGCAAAAGAGAAGCTGATGAACAGCGCGCAGAGCCTGTTTACCAAGATGTATGAGAATATGCAGCAGGCACAGGGCGGCGCGGCAGGTCCGGATATGAGCGGCGAGGCAGGACAGGGAGGCAATTCCGCTCCTGATGATGATGTGATCGACGGAGATTTCCGCGAAGTATAAATGATAAGAATTTCCGAGCGGTCAAAGTACGCTCCTTAAGAAATTCTGAATTACCCATGGACGAATGTCAGGAAAGCTGGCATTCGTCCGGTCTTACACCGATTGCCTGTTCTGTTGTTAATGGAAATGATGTCGATGATGGCATAAGAAGACAGCCGTTTTTTCGATAATTATTAAACGGAAACAGGAAAGCGATTGGCGGATATAGAGGAAGGAACACAGGGGAGGGGATCCGCTGTGTCCTTTCGCTATGTTCTGAGAATTTGCGGACACTTCCTTATGATTTGATACAATACGAATCATCCGTGGTGATGAGTTGGAGTAGGATGATGGAGAAAGAGAGATATGACTATATAGATACATTGCGGTTGTGGTCTATACTTTTTATTGTTCTTTCCCATTTTGACGGAGAATGCTTTTATTATCTGACCGGAATTTCAATGATGCAGACGCACCTTGCAAGGGACGGAAAGCTTGGGCTGCTTATGTACGGGTGGACGGGAAAATATGCGTTGGCTCTTCTTTGTGTTATCAGCGGATTCCTTACGGCGATGAAATATGCCGGGAAAAAAGAATGTGATGTGGGAGAATTTATCATCAGCAGATATTTTCGGCTGATGCTTCCGGTGATGGTAAGCGGTTTTCTGTTTGGCATTGTGCTGAAGCTGACAGGGGAGCCTGTCAATGTGTCGGCATATCTGAAAACGGCCCTGATCCCGGGATGGAGTGAGGCCAATCGGAATCTGTGGTGCATCGGGTCATTTCTGGTGGGAAATATCCTGATCTGTCTGATCTGTTATCTGCAGAGACGTGGTTTCCGGCCAATGGTTCTGTATCCGGGCCTGCTTATGCTCCTGGTATTGCTGGGAGATGTGTGGCTGCTGGCTGTGGTAGCCGGCGGATTCTGCTATGAGGCTGCCTGGAGGCTGAGGCAGAGCGGACTGGCTGAAAACTGGTGGCTGCTGGGGATCCTGCCGATGGTATGGCTGCTGCCCAGAGGAGAAGAGAGCACAGTGATCTATTACAGGGATATTGCGGCCGCAATGCTCATCGTGGCAGCATTTTACTGTCTGCCTGTTTTGCAGCGGCTGTTTGCCTGCAGGTTTTTGAAGCCGTTGAAGAAATGCTGTTATTCATTATTTGTGGTACATGGAATGACGCTGTTTTTGCTTGGAGCTGCATGGAATCTTGTGCAGAGATTGGGCATCAGCAGCGGAGGAGGAATCTTTATCAGTTTGTTTGCGATCATATTTTGCATTGACCTTCTGGCGGCATATGTGGTATATTATCTATCTGAGGTCAAATTATACAGGACGATTGTGAAACGGTTTCTGCCGGACAGATAAACTGAGAGGGTTCAGGATCTTGATTTGGGATATCTGCCGGGCAGGCGGGTGAATCAGAATAAATTGAGCTGCCTCAGGGCGGCAGAATACAGGATAGGGTGAAGAGGTGTAACAATGGCAGAGCAGAAGCGAGACTATTATGAAGTCCTTGGCGTGGACAAAAGTGCAGATGATGCTGCAATCAAGAAAGCATACCGTGTTCTGGCGAAGAAGTATCATCCGGACATGAATCCCGGGGATGCGGAGGCGGAGAAGAAATTCAAAGAAGCTTCGGAAGCGTATGCTGTGCTGAGTGATCCGGATAAGCGGCGCCAGTATGACCAGTTCGGGCATGCAGCCTTTGAGGGAGGCGCAGGCGGAGCAGGCGGCTTTGATTTCAGCGGAGCGGATTTCGGCGATATTTTCAGCGATATCTTCGGCGATCTTTTTGGCGGCGGGCGCAGCAGATCCCGCAGCAACGGCCCCATGAAGGGAGCAAACCTAAGGACCAGCGTACGGATTACATTCGAGGAGGCTGTATTTGGCTGTAAGAAGGAAATCGAACTGAACGTGAAGGAAACCTGTAAGACCTGTAACGGTTCCGGAGCCAAACCCGGCACCAGCCCTGAGATCTGCCCGAAGTGCGGCGGCAAGGGACAGGTGATGTTTACGCAGCAGTCCCTCTTCGGCACGGTCCGCAATGTGCAGAGTTGTCCGGACTGTCAGGGCAGCGGCAAGATCATCAAGGAAAAATGCGCCGACTGCCGCGGAACGGGGTACATCGCAATGAAGAAACGGTATTCCGTTGATATTCCCGCAGGAATCGACAACGGACAGTCCACCCGTATGCCTGGCCTGGGAGAGCCGGGGATCAACGGCGGTCCCAGAGGCGATGTGCTGATCGAAGTGATCGTGGGACGGCATCCTATCTTCCAGAGGCAGGATTTCGATATATACTCCACAGTGCCGGTTTCTTTCGCGGTAGCAGCCCTGGGCGGCGAGGTAATGATCGATACGGTGGACGGCAAAGTGATCTATGACGTGAAGGCAGGTACCCAGACAGACACCAGGATCAGGCTTCGCGGCAAAGGCGTACCGTCCTGGCGGAATAAGGATGTGCGCGGAGACCATTATGTCACCCTGGTGGTACAGGTTCCGGATAAACTGAAGCCTGAGGCGAAGGAACTGCTGCGCCAGTTTGACGAGATCACCGGAAACTCCCTGAATGCGGCGAAAGCAGCCACAGAGCAGGAGCATCATGGCGGTGAGGGCAAAGAGAACGCCACAGAAGGCAAAAAGAAGAAACGTTGGAAATTATAAGGTTGACATTGATAGGACGGCATCCGCACTTTGGGGTCTTTCCGGGGTCAGGATATTTTCTGTCAGGGAAGTTTTGACGGGAGAGGGTTCTGGTTCGGACAGGGAAGCAGAAGGGGCGGATGCTTTTGCATAGTGGCAGGTCGCTCCGGTGTGCAGTGCAATGACTGCTTTTATGGCAAGGCGATACCGGATGAGCATATGGATACAAGTATATATTTTCAGGAGGTTTTTTGTAATGGATAAAAAAATCCGCATTCCCATGGCTTTCTGTATGGCGGCTGCCTGGATCTTCTTCATTCATCGTTATGTGGGCATCTTTTTTGAAACCAATGATGACCGGTTGATCTCGGAGATCTTTTCAGGGGCTATGACCGGTACTCCGGAGGCTCATGCTTATTATGTGGATTACATTCTGGGCTTTATACTGTCTTTGCTTTATCGTATGACAACGGCCGTTCCCTGGTATGGGGGCATGCTCGTGCTGTTTCAGTTTCTGTGCTGGTTTTTCGTTGCGAATGCGTTTCTTGGCCGCTGCAAAAGCAGACAGGACTGCTTTTTTGCAATTGTGTGCTGCATTATCCTGTATGCTGCCGGATTTCATGTCATTGCCGGGATACAGTTTACTTCCACGGCCGCGCTTCTCGCCATAACCGGATACCTTTGCTTTCTGCTTTATCCCGAAGGGAAAGTGCGGTATGTGCTTTTCTTTCTGTTGGAGCTTCTGGCATTTCTTCTGCGGAGCAATGCAATGCTCATGATTCAGCCAATGGGTTTTCTGGCGCTTTCCGGGGCTTATTTTGCGGAACACGGGCTGTACCGGTTCCGGGCTTTTTCCGGGAGAGACTGGGTAAAAAAGTGTATTCCCCTGTTCCGGGCAGCGGCCCTTGTGCTGATCGTCTTATTGATTGGTACAGGCAGCCGGAGGATCTTCCATGCGGGTCCAGGATGGAAAGAATATGATAAGATTAATGATGCTGTTACAGCTATCACGGATTATGCTGCCATTCCGGAGTATAATCAGGTCCGTTCCATTCTTGGAAAATACAATGTAACGGAAAAGCAATATGCCGCGTTTGACGTATATACAATGATAGAAGAAAACCTTTCCGGCGACTGCCTGCTGGAAGTAGCGGAAGTGGCCCGCAGCCAGGAAGCGAAGCCGGGGGCGGCGGAGATATGCAGACGATTTTTGGATGGCTATATTATTGGAGAAAATACAGGGGGCTTAAACCGGCTGCTGATGGCTGCGTGGGCGGTTCTTCTGGTATTTATTTTCATCGGGAGATGCCCTGCCCTTTTGCTGCCGCTGGCAGGGCTTTTCCTGGGGCGCAGCGTCATATGGATCTTTCTTCTCTATGGGGACAGGACGCCGCCCAGAGTGATGATTCCACTGTATTTAGGGGAGATTGCGCTGCTGCTTTGCCTGCTGTTTACGGCTGTGGGCAATCAGGAAGAGAAAATGAAATTACGTACAGATAAAAACGCTTCTTTGAGAAGAAGCCTGCCTGTACTGATGACGCTTATGCTTCTGCCTTTTGGGGCAAAGGCTCTGGGGACACAATATAGCAGCTTTTCTGAGGCGCATGCCGCAGAAGCCGTTTATTTCACAGGCATGCAGGATATGATTTCCTATTGCAACGCGCATCCGGAAAAACGCTTTTTTATAGATGCAAGCTCTCTGATCTATTATCGGGGCAGCGCTTTTGAGACCGAAATATATGGACGGCGGAACGGCGTGATCACAGGCTGCTGGTATTCCGGAGCTCCCGGACTCTGTCAGTATACGAAGGATTACTTTGCAGACTGCAGTGCGATATACCTGATCGCTTCCGCCGATATGGAAATGCAGTATGGAAGGGTGCTGGATTATTTGGAGGAGAGGATTGGCGCCGACGCTCAGCTGGAAGATACATTTGTGGCTTCGAATGGCGGGGAATATCTGATCTTCGGGTTTCAGAAAAGTGAAAAAAATGTGCAGGTTCTTACGGTTGATTTTCTCTTTTCAAATGAGGAAAAAAAGAGTATAATCATGAATCATGAAAGAAGAAAAAAATGAATTTTTAGGGCTTTTGTGCAATTTGTATCTGGTCATACTGCTGGCTGTGCTGCCTTTGTATACCGGAGACGGATATTGGCAGTTGGGCGATATAAAATATACGCTGTTTCGGAATCTTTCTTTTCTGTGCCTGGGAGCCTGGCTGCTTGCCGGGATGCCTGAGCGTGTCAGAAGTGTGACAGGATATGTAAGGAAACGGCGGGCATATCGTAAAATACAGGAAGATATGGTGGTTCAGGCAGGTTTGAAGGGAGACGGAGCTGTCCGCAGAGAAGGGCCTGACAGGAAAAATGCGGAGCGGAAACAGAGAAGGGAGACCAGGCGGAGACAAACCGTCTTCAGCGGCATGGACCTTGCGATGATAAGTTACGGTATCTGTGTGATCGTTTCGGCCGTTTGCAGCTCTTACGGAAAACTGGCCTGGGTCGGTTATGAGGGCTGGTACATGGGAGCAATCTCCCAGCTTCTGTTCATCTGGATCTATTTTTTCGTATCAAGACAGTATACCGGCGCAGCTTTGCCGGTGTATCTGGGCGAGGCGGCTTTCTTTCTTGTGACGCTGCTGGGATTGCTTCACAGGCTGGGGATTGATCCGCTGGGGCTGATGGGAAGCTGGAACAGCAGAGACTGGGAGTACAGTCACATGCTGTCTACCCTTGGAAATATCAATTGGCTGTGCGGATATTACAGTGTTGCCATGGCGTTTGTGACGGTTCATTTTTTCAGGGAGGAGAGACGGTGGCTGCAGACGCTGCTGTATCTGATATCGGTGTCTGCCTTTGTACTGCTGCTGATTCAGGGCAGCCAGAGCGGTCTGCTGATCCTGGGGGCATGTGTGGCAGTGTGCTTTTGGCTGGGAAGGCGGCAGAGCGGCATGTGGGGAAAGCTGTTGCTGCTTTTGGCGGGAACCTTCTTTTGCATGCCTTTGATGGAAGCGCTGATGCGGCTGCGGGGAAATAAGGCCGCAGTGGTGGCGGATGGAAACATTTTTGCATTTACCAGCTGGTATGGGTGGATGCTGGCAGCAGTGATCTGCCTCTTTGTTTTCTTGCTGCAGGGGAAAAAGGGCGGAGACTCTTATGGCGGGGATCCGGCAGGAGAGAAAGGAAGGCAGGAAGCGATACCTGTAGAAGAGACGCAGCGGGGAGCCGGCAAAGGGTGGGCGAGAAAGGCATTACCGCTGGCTGCTCTGGCGCTTTTGGCGGCGGTGCTTGTGTTGGCGGGGTGGCTGTTCCGGCGCAGATTCGATGACAGCTTCGGAAGCGGACGGGGGTTTCTGTGGCGCATTGCCGTGGAAAGCTTTATGGAGGCGGATGTAAAGGGGAAGCTGCTGGGAGCCGGACCTGACTGCTACGGGGAAGCTGTCTTTGGCAGGCTGGGAGCGGATACGGATGTCTGGAAAGGAGAGCACTGGGAGGGGGCAGTCTTTACGAATGCCCACAATGAGATCCTGAACCAGCTCTGTAATGTGGGAATTCTGGGAACGGCCGGTTATCTGGCGATTTTTCTTGCAGGGATGTACAGATATGGCAGCAGCGGCGGGAAAAGAAGGCGAGAGGAAACGGACAGGCAGGGGCGACAGGGAAGTTTGATATGGCTTTGCATGGGAGGCACAGGATTGCTGGCGCTGGTAATGTATGGCCTCCACTCGATGGTCAGTTTCCAACAGGTATTGAATGCGCCGCTTTTATTTCTGGTCATTGGGATGTGCGAAGCGGAAAGACGAAAAAACAGGGATGAATCTGTCGCATGAAAATGCGATGGCAGCCGAAAAGCGAACGGCAGAAATATATCGGAGGGAACAGCGGACGAGAGCCGGGAGACGGGGACTGCGGGCAGCAGGATAGAAGAAAGCAGCGGAGGAAATTGCCAATGAAATGGAAAAAATTCAAAATAAAAACAGTAACGGACGCCGAAGACATTATCATCAGTACGTTGTACGACATAGGCTTGGAAGGGGCTCAGATCGAGGACAAGATTCCCCTGACTGCCCTGGAGAAGGAGCAGATGTTCGTGGATATTCTTCCGGAGAGCCAGGAAGACGACGGCATTGCTTATCTGAGCTTTTTTGTGGAGGAGAAGGAGGATGGCAGTCTGGAGGTTCTGGGGGAACAGACCGATGAAGCAGCGGTTCTGGAGAATATAAAGCGGGAACTGGAGGAGCTGCGCCGGTTCTGCGAGATTGGTGAAGGCTCTGTCACAGTGGAGGAGACGGAAGATCTGGACTGGATCAATAACTGGAAGCAGTATTTTCATCAGTTTTATATAGACGATATTCTGGTGATCCCTTCCTGGGAGGATGTTAAGACGGAGGACGAGGACAGGACGGTGCTGCACATAGACCCCGGCACCGCTTTCGGAACGGGAATGCATGAGACCACACAGCTGTGCATCAGACAGCTGCGGAAGCATGTCACTTCGGGAACGAAGCTTCTGGATGTGGGCACAGGCAGCGGAATCCTGGCAATCCTTTCACTGATGTTCGGGGCGGAGCATGCGGTGGGCACAGATCTGGATCCCTGCGCGGCGGAGGCAGTGGAGCAGAACTGTCTGGCGAACGGAATCGAGCCGGAACGTTTTGAGATGATGATCGGCAATATTATCACGGATAAAAACGTACAGGATAAAGTGGGCTATGAATGCTACGATATTGTTGTGGCGAATATCCTTGCGGATGTGCTGGTACCCCTGACCCCGGTGATCCTACATCAGCTGAAAAAAGGGGGAATCTATATCACGTCCGGCATTATCGACGACAGGGAAGACACGGTGGTGGAGGCCGTAAAGGCAGCCGGGCTGAACGTGCTGGAGGTCACATACCAAGGGGAATGGGTCAGTGTGACCGCGCAGAAGTAGAGCAGGAAAGGGTGCGTATTGCGACAGGAGAGAATGCGGCTTACAGGAAGGAGATCAGGCTGGCATAGGGCAGCCGGGAAAGGAAATGTATGCATCAGTTTTTTGTGGCTCCAGAGCAGATCAATATAAATGACAAGAGCGTCACAATTGTCGGGGCGGATGTAAATCATGTCAGAAACGTACTCCGCATGAAGCCGGGAGAGGAAATATCTGTCAGCAACGGGCAGGACGGCAGGGAATATCGCTGCGGCATTCGGAGTATGGAAGAAGACAGGATTGTCTGTGAGCTCCGATTCATCAAAGAGGACAAAGTGGAACTGCCTGCCCGTGTATACTTATTCCAGGCGCTTCCCAAGGCGGACAAAATGGAACTGATCATTCAGAAAGCGGTAGAACTGGGGGTATACAGGATCATTCCGGTGGCAGCCAGGCGCTGCATTGTCAAGCTGGATGAACGGAAAGCCGCTTCTAAAATACAGCGATGGCAGGGGATTGCGGAGGCAGCGGCAAAGCAGAGCAAACGGGCTGTCATTCCGGAGGTGACAGGAGTATCAGGATTTGAGGAAGCAGTCAGGACCGCATCTGCAATGGATGTCAGATTGATCCCTTATGAGCTGGCGGAGGATATGTCCAAAACGAAAGAACAGATAGGAGCGCTGCAGCCCGGGCAGGAGATAGCCGTGTTTATAGGGCCGGAGGGCGGTTTCGAGGAAGCGGAGATCGCGCTGGCGTTGTCTAACGGTGTGGAACCAATTACCTTGGGAAAGCGGATTCTGAGGACTGAGACAGCAGGAATGACAGTGCTGTCATGGATCATGTACATGTTGGAGAATTGAAGGCGCTTCCGCGGCATCAAAATCTTTCTGCAAGGGACAGGGACAGAGTACCATGCATATGATAGAGTACGAGATATACTGTCCGTCTGCCGGGCTGCAGGCGCGGACAGTCCATCCGATCTATATAAAGGAGTAAAACCATGGAAGTATATCTGGATAATTCCGCTACTACCAGAGCTTTTCCGGAGGTTGCGGAACTGATGACGAGGATTATGTGTGAGGATTACGGCAATCCTTCCAGTCTCCATATGAAAGGAGTTCAGGCGGAGCAGTATCTGCGTTATGCGAAAGAAACCTTTGCCAGACTTCTGAAAGTAAACGAGAAAGAGATATTTTTCACTTCAGGGGGCACCGAATCGGATAATATGGCCCTGATCGGCTGCGCCCGGGCAAATGACAGACGGGGGAATCACCTGATCACCACACAGGTGGAACATCCGGCCGTTTTAAATACCATGCGTTATCTGGAATCCAGGGGGTACAGGGTGACATATCTGCCGGTAAATTCCCAGGGCTGCATTTCCCTGGGGGATCTGCAGCGGGCAATGACGCCGGGCACCATATTGGTTTCCATCATGCATACCAACAACGAAATCGGGACGCTGCAGCCCATTGCCGAAGCAGGAATGCTGATCAGGCGCATGAACCCCAATACGCTTTTTCATGTGGATGCGGTGCAGGGCTTTGGGAAAGCAAAGATTTTCCCGAAAAAGGCGGGCATCGATCTTCTGTCCGCCAGCGGGCACAAGATTCACGGCCCCAAGGGAGTGGGGCTTTTGTATATCGGCGATAAGGTGAAGATCCAGCCCATTCTCCACGGCGGCGGCCAGCAGATGAACCTTCGCTCCGGTACGGACAATGTGTCTGGCATTGCCGGGTTTGCAAAGGCGGCGGAACTGTTGTATGCGCATTATGAGGATGATATGAAGAGACTGTACCAGTGCAAGCGCTACTTTATGGAGGGAGTCAGAAGGCTGGAGGGTGTGAAGATCAACGGGCTTCTTCCGGAAGCGCCCGACGGGGCAGGGACAGCGCCCCATATTGTAAGCGTCTCCATAAGCGGCGTCCGCAGCGAGGTACTGCTTCACGCTCTGGAGGAGGACGGCATCTATGTGTCCGCGGGCAGCGCCTGCGCCGCAAGGAAGCCTCAGCCGTCTGTTACGCTGAAGGCCATCGGCGTGGAGCGGGAGCTGCTGGATTCCACGATCCGCTTCAGTTTCTCCGTATACACCACAAAAGAAGAATTAGACTATACATTACAGGCAATGTATGATAAAATTCCTATGTTGCGGAAATACACCCGCAGGCGCTGACTGTTTCCACAGAGGGAAGAAGACTTTCTGCCGGGGCAGGCGCCGTTCTGAGAAAGGATGATTTATGTTTACAGCTTTTTTGATAAAATATGCCGAAATCGGTATAAAAGGAAAGAATCGCTATCTGTTTGAGGATGCCCTGGTGCATCAGATCAAGTTTGCTTTGAAAAAGTGCGAGGGCAGATTCCTCATTCATAAATCCCAGGGACGGATCTATGTGGATGCTCAGGGAGAATTTGACTACGATGAGACAATAAAACGTCTGCAGAAGGTATTCGGCATTTCCGGCATCTGTCCGGTGGTATATGTTGAGGATGAGGGCTTTGAGAAGCTGTGTGACAGAGTTATCAGATACATTACCGATGTTTATCCGGACAGAAATAAGACCTTTAAGGTGCATTCCAGGCGGGCGCGGAAGGATTATCCCAAAGAGTCCATGGAGATCAATGCGGATATTGGCGAGGCTATCCTGAATGCCTGTCCGGAGATGTCTGTGGATGTGCACGATCCCCAGATCCTGCTGAATATCGAGATCAGAGAGAAGATTTATATCTATTCGGAGATAATTCCCGGTCCGGGAGGTATGCCGGTGGGCACAGGCGGCAAGGCGATGCTGCTTTTGTCCGGCGGCATTGACTCCCCTGTGGCCGGCTATATGATCGCAAAGCGGGGCGTGAAGATTGACGCGGTGTATTTTCATGCGCCGCCTTACACCAGTGAGCGGGCAAAGCAGAAGGTGGTGGACCTGGCGAGGGTCGTATCCGCATATGCAGGGCCGGTATGGCTCCATGTGATCAATTTTACGGATATTCAGCTCTATATTTACGAGAAATGTCCGCATGAGGAACTGACCATCATCATGCGCCGATACATGATGCGGATTGCGGAGCATATTGCGAAGGAGACAGGCTGTCTGGGGCTGATCACCGGGGAAAGCATCGGCCAGGTTGCGTCCCAGACCATGAATTCCCTAATTGCCACCAATGAGGTCTGCGAGCTGCCTGTGTACCGCCCGCTGATCGGGTTTGACAAGAATGAGATCGTGAGTGTTTCCCAGAAAATAGATGCCTTTGAGACTTCCATCCAGCCTTACGAGGATTGCTGTACCATTTTTGTGGCCAGGCATCCCGTGACGAAGCCCAACGTGAATGTGATCCGCCGCCATGAGCGCAACCTTGAGGAAAGAATCGATGAACTGGTGCAGACGGCTTTGAATACCAGAGAACTGATTGTTGTGGAATAGTACAGGAGGCAGGAACCGGCGAAACGGTTAAAGCCTCCGGGCTGTTGTCCTGGAGGCTTTCTGCCGGATTGTATGGAACTGTCGGTTATTTCCCGGCAAATCTGTTCGGCGCGAAGCTCTGTAAAACGCCTGAACAACAGAGACGTGGCTTCGCATTGCCGTTTTCAGGCCGAATCCGACGCCGGAGATCCTGCGTCAGATGAACGGTTTGCGATGGGATGTTTATTTTACGATATAAGGATTTAATAATTCCAGTACTTCATCAGCGCCTTCTTCCGTATGGATATTCAGGTCGATGGGCTTTGACAGATCCAGACTGAAGATTCCCATAATGGACTTTGCATCCACAACGTATCTGCCGGATACCAGGTCAAAATCGTAATCAAACTTGGAAATGTCATTTACAAAGGACTTTACTTTGTCGATGGAATTTAAAAAGATCTGTACTGTTTTCAATGGACGATACCTCCTTGCTCATATTCTGCTTTGACACGGTTTTTACCGAAAGCGAAGGGATTGCTTCCGATAAAGCATGTCATTAAACTGACAATGAATGCAGTTTCTTATAAGTAATATTAATGGCTGGGATAACAAAAGTCAAGGCGAAAACCGTACAAAAAAAGTGAGGAAACATTATGAAAACTGTGGCATTATACAATCTTGGCTGCAAAGTAAATTCCTATGAAACGGAAGGCATGGGGCAGAAGCTGCGGGAAAACGGCTATGAGATTGTGCCTTTCGAGGAAAAAGCGGATATCTATATCGTGAATACCTGTACGGTTACCAACATTGCAGACCGAAAGAGCCGCCAGATGCTACACCGCGCCAAACAGCTGAATCCGGATGCGGTGGTGGTGGCGGCGGGCTGTTATGTGCAGACCGGGCTGGCGAATGTGGAGAAAGATGCCGGCATCGATCTGGCCGTGGGCAATAATCACAAAAAAGACATTGTGGAGCTTCTGGAGCGATACCTGGAGGAACGCCGGGCCGGTGGCGGCGGGCCGGGTGCGCAGGCGTCCAAAACACTTAGCGGCGCTGCCGTCATGGATATGAACAGGAACTGCGAATATGAGGAAATGCAGCTACGGCATACCACGGAGCACACCAGGGCATATATCAAGATTCAGGACGGCTGCAACCAGTTCTGCTCTTACTGCGTGATTCCCTATGCCAGAGGCAGGGTGCGCAGCCGCCGGGCGGAGGATATTTTACAGGAGATCCGCGGGCTGGTGGATGCAGGGTATCGGGAGGCAGTGCTCACAGGGATCCATATCAGTTCCTATGGGATCGATTTTCCCAACGAGCCGGATAGAGCGGAAGCGGGCGGTGATGTGCGGAAGGACAGTGAGGGCACGGGACGCTCCGCCGGGGAGCTGGCGTCCGGAAACGGAGGAGACACGCGAAAAAGGGGTCCAGGATATAACGGAAGAAGTAAGCTGATAGAGCTGATAGAACAGATTCATGAGATACCGGGGCTGGACAGGATACGCCTGGGCTCCCTGGAACCAAGGATCATCAGCGAGGATACGGTCAGGCGGCTGGCGGCATTGCCGAAGCTTTGTCCCCATTTTCATCTGTCCCTTCAGAGCGGATGCGATGCTACCTTAAAAAGAATGAATAGACATTACACTTCCGGGGAATACTATAACAGTGTGGAAATACTGAGACGTTTTTTTGACCATCCGGCCATTACGACAGATGTGATCGTGGGTTTCCCGGGAGAGACGGAAGAGGAATTTGCTCTGACCAAATCGTTTCTGAATCAGGTGAATTTTTATGAGATACATGTCTTTAAATACTCCAGACGCACGGGAACGGCAGCTGACGCCATGGGGGATCAGGTGCCGGAGGAAGTGAAGGCGCGGCGCAGCGGGGAATTGCTGGAGCTGACAAAGCTCCAGGCCAGAGCTTTTCGGGAACATTACATAGGAGAAGAAGCGGAGGTGCTTCTGGAAGAGCGACGGGAGATAGAAGGACGCATGCTGCTGACGGGACATACGAAGGATTATGTGAAGATTGCGGTGGATGGGGAGGAAGGTTCATTGGAGGAAAACAGGATCGTGTCTGTGCCGGTGACGGGATTTTTGACAGATGAGATCCTGATCTGACTGCGGATGCGCTGATTTTAGAGGCAGGCAGATGGCAATTAGTCAGAATTTCCGGCCAAAATGATGCAAAATATATGCAAAAAACACAAAATTACCAGCTGGATATCCGGCAAGGCTTGAATTTTACATACAAATGAGTTATATTAATTATAAGTATGCAGATTCATCGCTTTGAGCAGGGCAGGTGGAGATGACCTTATTTGCAGCAGGAAACAGTCGGACAGCCTGCCGTGATGGTGTCTGAGTATGGAAAGAAGGCTGTCAGCTGTGACATGAAGGGGAATGCTCTCCCGGCGGTATGGAGGTAAGGGTATGCAGAATTTGGAAAATACACAATACTTCAAAGTAGACTCGGAACCCGAAGAGGGAGCCAGGCTTGTATTGTCTACTGTTTATGAGGCATTAACGGAAAAAGGTTATAACCCGGTAAACCAGATCGTGGGATATATCATGAGCGGCGACCCTACTTACATCACCAGCCATAAGAATGCCCGAAGTATGATCATGAAAGTGGAGCGGGATGAGCTGGTGGAAGAGTTGCTGAAAGAGTACATCCGCAATAAAGGCTGGCACTAGGAAAAAGCTGCGGGAGGCAGATGCCGGGGAACGGAAATGGGAGGAAGCTTTGATGCGGATCATGGGGCTTGATTTTGGTTCCAGGACAGTGGGAGTGGCAGTGAGCGACAGCATGCTCATAACGGCCCAGGGCCTGGAGATCATCCGCCGCAAGGAGGAAAATAAGCTGCGCCGGACAATGGCAAGGATAGAAGAGCTGATCGGAGAATACGAGGTAGAGGAAATCGTTCTGGGGCTGCCGAAGAACATGGACGCCACAGCGGGCGAACGTGCAGAGCTTACAAAAGAATTTCAGGAGAAGCTGGAACGCAGGACAGGCCTTCCGGTGATCTTGTGGGACGAGCGCCTGACGACGGTAGCGGCAGATAAGGTAATGATGGAAAGCGGCGTCAGAAGAGAAAAACGCAGGGAATATGTGGATAAGATCGCGGCGACCCTGATCCTGCAGGGTTATCTGGACAACCGCCGTCTGTGTCGGCAGGGGAAAGACACTGCTGATAAAACGTGTGACGAGTGAGTGTTTACAGAATGTATTTTTGTGTATTTTGGAGTGAGAAGAATGGCAAAGACAGAAAAGTTAACGTTTCAGCTGGATCAGGGTGAGACGGAAAGTTTTTATGTGCTGGAGCAGACCAGACTCGGAGGTGTTGACTACATCCTTGTCGCCGATCGTGAAGAAGGAGACGGGGAGGCTATGATCTTAAAGGATACATCCGAAGACGGGGAAGAAGAAGGCATTTATACGGTTGTGTCTGATGAGGACGAGCTTGCCGCAGTGGCAGGCGTGTTTGAGAACATGCTTGAGGATGTTGAGTTTACGTAGAGATTTGTGAGAAAAGGTTGTTTTTCGAAAGCGGAGAGAAGACGAAAAGAGAGGCGCGGGTATGTGCCCGAAGGCTGTGGCCGGGAAATTGTGCAGGGAGGAAGACTCCCTGTATTTGCAGTACCGGAATTCGCGCTGAAAAGTCGGAGAGGAAAACAGGTAAGCTTGTAAATGCGGACTGTCCTGAGACCGGACAGGCTGCTGTTTATAAAACAATGCAATTGCTGTACGGGCTGAGTCTGATTGACCGGGTTTATTTTGATGACGGTTTTGTACGCTGTGAGATGGGGAGTGCTCTGTAAGCGGATTAAGCATCGCCATAATCATTTGATCCGTATCAAATGCGGTAAGGTGATTTCCTTTCAGGATGACTTGTTGGAGGGGCTGGAAGGGAAAGAGGCCGTGACTGCCGGATTTCGAGTCGTGAATCATGAGGTCAGGCTCTACGGTTTTGTGTAGAAGATGGAGGAGATTTGATTGAAGAAAAAAGAGAATAAGAGCAGTTCCAGGTTAAAGGTGATCCCTCTGGGGGGACTGGAACAGATTGGTATGAACATTACTGCCTTCGAATATGGGGACAGTATTGTTGTGGTAGACTGCGGTCTGTCGTTTCCGGCGGATGATATGCTGGGAATCGACCTTGTCATTCCGGACGTGACCTACCTGAAGGATAACATCGAGAAGGTCAAGGGGTTTGTGATCACCCATGGCCATGAGGACCATATCGGGGCGCTTCCCTATGTGCTCCGGGAACTGAATGTGCCGGTTTATGCCACCAGGCTGACCATGGGGATCATTGAAAATAAGCTGAAGGAACATGAACTGACCAAAAACACCAAGAGGAAGGTGGTAAGATTCGGACAATCCATCAATCTGGGACAGTTCAGAGTGGAGTTTATCAAGACAAATCACAGTATTGTGGATGCCGCGGCGCTGGCAATTTATTCCCCTGCCGGCATCGTGGTGCACACGGGAGACTTCAAAGTGGACTACACGCCTGTCTTCGGAGACGCCATTGACCTTCAGCGTTTTGCGGAGTTGGGCAAAAAAGGGGTACTTGCCCTGATGTGCGATTCCACCAATGCGGAACGCCCTGGTTTTACGCCCTCCGAAAGGACTGTGGGAACGACTTTTGACACGCTGTTTGAGGAGCATAAGAACACCAGGATCTTTGTGGCGACCTTTGCGTCCAATGTGGACAGGGTTCAGCAGATTATCAATTCCGCTTATAAATTCGGGCGCAAGGTGTGCGTGGAGGGCCGCAGTATGGTGAGCATCATTGAGACGGCCAGAAATCTGGAGTGTATCAGCATTCCGGATGACACTTTGATCGAGATTGAGCAGATGAAGGACTATCCTGACGAGAAGCAGGTCATCATCACCACGGGAAGCCAGGGTGAGAGCATGGCAGCGCTGAGCCGCATGGCGGGAGGCATGCACCGGAAGATTACCATAGGCGCGGGGGATACGGTGATCTTTTCCTCCAATCCCATTCCGGGCAATGAGAAATCCGTCACCAAGGTGATCAACGAACTGATCCGGAAAGGCGCTGATGTTATCTTCCAGGATGCCCATGTGTCCGGACATGCCTGCCAGGAAGAGATCAAGCTGATCTATTCCCTGATCCGGCCCCGGTATGCGGTGCCGGTACACGGTGAGATCAAGCATCTGAAGGCCCAGGCGAAGATCGCTCAGAGCCTGGGGATAGATAAGGACAATATCTTTGTGCTGTCCTCCGGCGATGTGCTGGAGATGGGCGAGGACGGCGCCGGGGTGACCGGACGTGTGCCCGTGGGCACGATCCTGGTGGACGGCCTGGGTGTTGGGGATGTTGGAAATGTAGTGCTTCGTGACCGCCAGCATCTGGCCGAAGACGGCATTATGGTAGTGGTCATGAGCCTTGACCGGATGGAGGGCCAGCTTGTGGCAGGGCCTGATATCGTGTCAAGAGGATTTGTGTATGTAAAAGAATCCGATGAACTGATAGAAGAAGCACGGCAGACCGTAGACGAGGCGCTTCAGAGATGTCTGGACAGAGGCATCACGGACTGGGGGCGGCTGAAAAATACCACAAAGGATACCCTCAGCGATTATGTCTGGAAGAAGACCAAGAGACGGCCTATGATATTGCCGATCATTATGGAAGTGTAAAGCAGGAACAGAGCTGTTTTCAATGGCGCTGACGGCATGGGAGGTATATATGAAAGTTTTAAATGTAGCAGGTGCTGTAGCAGGAGCGATTTTCAGGCTGGTAGTTGCCATAGCAGTGGTTTATTATATTTATCAGGGAGCGCTGATCTGCTATGACTATGGTTACCGTATTTTTACGGAGCCGGCTGTGTCCAGCGGAGAAGGACGGACGGTGACTGTGACCATCACTGAAAGCATGACTCCCATGGAAATCGGAGAATTGTTTGAAAGCAGGGGGCTGGTGAGGGACGCAAAGCTGTTCATCATGCAGTATTATCTGTCCGAATATACAAAGGATGTGGGACCGGGGACTTTCGAGCTGAGCACCGCCATGACCGCGGAGGAAATGATGGCTGCCATGGTGGTCGAGAAAGAGGAGACGGAAGACGGGGATACAGCAGAGTAGGGCAGAGCAGAGGTTGCAGAGGCTTTATACGATATGATCATAGAGGAAAGAATGACTGTCTTCATTGACTCGCTGGACAGGGGCAATACGCCGTTTCTGGATGAACTGGAAAAGGAGGCGCTGCGGAACCGGATCCCGGTGATACGGAAATCCATGCAGAGCCTGCTGAAGTTTCTCCTTGCCTTCAAAAAGCCGGACAGGATTTTGGAGGTAGGCACCGCAGTGGGATTTTCCGCACTCTTGATGAGTGAGTACGGGCCGGAAGGCAGTCATATTACTACCATTGAAAATTACGAAAAACGGATTCCGGCTGCCAGGGAGAATTTCAGGCGTGCGGGAAAAGAAGACAGGATCACGCTTCTGGAAGGGGATGCAACGGAGGTTTTGAAAGGGTTGTCAGGCACATATGACATGATTTTCATGGATGCCGCAAAAGGGCAGTATCTCCATTTTCTACCGGATGTGCTGCGGCTGTTGGCGCCCGGAGGTTTACTGGTGTCGGACAATGTGCTGCAGGATGGGGATGTTATGGAATCCCGTTTTGCAGTGACCAGAAGGAACCGCACGATTCATGCCAGGATGCGGGAATATCTCTATGAACTGAAGCATCATCCGGAGTTGGAGACCGTGGTGCTGCCGGTAGGAGACGGGGTGACGCTGAGTACGAAATTATCGTAGAGCGTTTGGTATTGCAGGGAAGTGTCTGCAAATAACTGCTGCAGGTTTATGGCAATTTTTATTGTATTTCCGGGCTTTTGCCTGAAGCAATTGCAGCAGTTAGTTTCCGGCAATTCTTGGAGAGTTTGGGATAAGAGAAGCGGCGTATGGCTTCCGGCGCAGTGACTGTGCGGGCGAAAGGATAAGAAACACGATGGATCACAGAAAGAAACCGGAACTGCTGATTCCGGCAGCCAGCCTGGAGGTGCTGAAGACAGCGGTCATATTTGGGGCGGACGCCGTATATATAGGCGGCGAGGCTTTCGGGCTGCGGGCCAGGGCAAAGAATTTCACCATGGAGGAGATGGCGGAGGGGATTGCCTTTGCCCATGTCCGGGGCATAAAGGTATATGTCACAGCGAATATCCTTGCTCACAATGAGGATCTGGAAGGGGCGGAGCGCTATTTCGGGGAACTGCGGGATATGAAGCCGGATCCCTGTGACGCGCTGATCATTTCGGACCCGGGATTATTTACCATTGCCAAAGAAGTGTGGCCAGAAGCGGAAATTCATATTTCCACCCAGGCGAATAATACCAATTACCAGACTTATTTATTCTGGTGGCGGCTGGGTGCAAAACGGGTGGTATCCGCGCGGGAACTGTCACTGGAAGAGATACATGTCATCCGGGAGCATATTCCGGAGGAGATGGAGATTGAGAGTTTCGTCCAGGGTTCCATGTGCATCTCCTATTCAGGGCGGTGCCTTCTGAGCAATTATTTTACGGGAAGGGACGCTAACCGGGGCTCCTGCACTCATCCCTGCCGTTGGAAATATGCAGTGGTGGAGGAAACCAGGCCGGGGGAATATTTGCCGGTATATGAGAACGAGCGGGGGACTTATATTTTCAATTCCAAAGATTTGTGTATGGTAGACCATATTCCGGAGTTGGTGGAGGCCGGGATTGACAGTTTTAAGATAGAGGGGCGCATGAAAACGGCGCTCTATGTGGCAGCGGTGACCAGGACTTACCGGAGGGCTATTGATGACTATTTTGAGTCTCCGGAGAAGTATGCTTCCGGGCTGGCGTGGTACAGGGAGGAGATCTCTAAGTGTACTCATCGGCATTTTTCCACGGGGTTTTATTTCGGAAAGCCATCGGAGGAGAGTCAGATTTATGACAACAGTACTTATGTGAATGAGTATACTTATCTTGGGATGATCGAAGAGACGGCAAAAGAGCCCTGGCCATGGCAGGTTGGGGAGAGCCGGGGGCGGGTGGCGGCAGATGAGAGAAGCCGACGGACGGAAGCGGCAGGTTATAAGGCAAGCTTTGAAGAGGGAGTTCGGCGGGACAATGCCTCAGAAGGAGCTGACGGAATACGGGATGAAAGTGTTCGGGAAAAAGGCTGCACGGTAGTGTCCGATGCTGCAAAAGGCAAGGAGATTGCAGGTGAGTTGGCGCGGTTTGAGCAGCGCAATAAATTTACAGTGGGAGAAGCCATTGAGATCATGAAGCCTGACGGAAGGAATGTGGCCGTGACGGTGGAAGCACTGTATACAGAGGACGGCGCAGCGGTGGAAAGCTGTCCCCATGCCAGACAGGTATTGTGGGTAAGGCTTTCGGAAAATGCGGAATGCGGGGATCTGCTCAGAAGGAGGGAGACAAAGGATGGAAGTGAAGGTCAGTCAGTATCAGTTTAACAGGATTGGAAGCCAGATGGAACGGGAATACGGCAAGATCAGAAAGGGTGAAGAGGATGCCCATATGATGCTGCTGTTTCCCATGGAGGGAAATATGCTGAAGGTGCACCGGGCGCATCCGGAATCCAATGGACGCAGGGCAATCGAGGCAATTGTGATCACACTGTTTCAGATACAGAGTTATCTGTCGGATGATGAATATGATCTGGACAGCTTCCGTTCGGAGGAAAATGAAAGGCTGGTACAGGCGCTGCTGATGGCATTTGACCCTTTTACGAACAGGGAGATCAGGACGGCGCTGGAGGAGGCTTCTGTTGATTTAGGAAGCATGGAAGTTTTGAAGGAACTGTATGGGGAGCCTGTCCGCTGTCTGCTCAAAATTAAGGACTCTGTGGAACTCTGGAGCAGGGAGAGGGGAGCGGACGGTTATTTCCGGTTTATTGAAAATACTATTGGGACTGCGGTGGAGCGTGACCAGAAGATGAACTTTGCCGTGGCGGTGCCAGGCCTTTCTTTTGCCAATATGAAAGAAAAGGATTATAAGTGAATATGAGCTGACCATCACGAATCTGGAGGTGAAGCTGATGTTCCAGAATATGGTTCGCGACTGGTTCAGGAAGACGGAAACGGATTACATTTCATCAAGGCGCTGCTCCACGGGGACAAAAAGGCGAAGAACGTCTACATGAACCGTATAGCGCTGAATGTGTTCAGCTATTTTGATACCGGAAAGAAACCGTCAGGGACAGAGCCGGAGTGGAAATGCGAAGCGGATGCTTCGCATTATTACCATGGCTTTGTGCTGGGGCTGCAGGTTTCCTGGATTTTCCGCTTTTAAGAACGGGAGCGGAAAAGAAAAGCATGCGGAATCTGAGCCGTCCATGCGGGTCTTGTTCTTATGCGTGCTCACCCGCATTGTCCTGTTTATTTTCATATATATAGTTTGGGATGGAAAACTCCTTGTACAATCTGGCTCTGGCATCCAAATCCTGTACGGCCAGCTTTGCATCGTCATCCCGTCCAAGGGCGTACAGCTGCTGCAGCAGGGAAGAGAGTTTTGCTTCCCCTTTTTTCGCGCCAGCTGCTTCACCTCTTGCTTCAAGTGCATTGATATATTCACACATCATGATATGCCCCTCCTTCTGTTCTTTTTCCAATAATTTTGCCACCTGTTCCGTAAACCGGGTGTCGCCGGTAAGTGCCTCCATCATGTCGCACAGGGCTTCCAGATGGATTATTTTCTGGTTCTTCCGCCCCTCGAAATTTCCTTCATTCAGATAGTCAACTACGAAGCCCATGTCGCTGACAAATCGTTTTCTGACCTCCGGAGGCAGGCTGTGCATGTGGTAAACGGTCAGTTTAGCGTCGTCCACCTGTTCCAGCTCCCTTGCCGGGACACCGTTTTTCCCAAGAAGCCTGCGGAGGCTCAGAGGGATGCGGTTCGTCTTTCCGGTCCAGGCTATGACGATGCAGATTACCGCATGTACCGGCATGCTGCTTTCCAGCTGCTGCCTGTATGCGCCTCCCTCATAGGATACCTTCCGTAAAATCTGCCGTTCGCTCAGCCGGATTGCATTCTCTATGATGTATTGCGCGATAATGTTTTTATCATCCAACAGATACCGGCTGGCATCGCATAACTGGTTATGCGCCTTTTGGCCTTTGTAAAAGCTTTCTGTAGGTGCCGGCTTCGTATTTTCTTCCGTCAGCCGCTGTTCTCCATTGTACTGCAGCACGTTTATGCAGTCCGCGAATACATCAGCGTACAGCATCAGAATCTTTTCGGTAATGTCTTTCTCTGCCATTCAGGATACCTCCCGTTTTGTTGTGATTTGGGAGTTTTTCCGAAAACTCCCGCTGGTTGTATTGAAATTGAAGCAGGAATTTTCTGATCTGTAGGAAGAGTAGGACTGATTACAGAATGCTTTATGATGAAAATCTGCTCTGTAATCAGCATTTCAGGAGATACAGGAGCTGCCCTCAGGCACCGGGTATGCAGATATTGTATATCTTCCGAAAAAAGGTTCCGCCATGCCGGTAATCGTCATTGAATTAAAATGGAACAAAAAAGCCGGCAGCGCGATCCAGCAGATCAGGGACAGAAACTACCCTCAGGCGCTGGAGGGCATGGACACAGATATCCTGTTGGTGGCAATCACATATGACGAGAGGACAAAAAAGCATACCTGCCAGATAGAAACGCACAGCAGAACCGAGACGGTATAAAAAGGCGGTTTAGTTTCTGGGTGCATGTATATATTACAGTTTATCTGCGGTAAATTCGTATATACCGTCCGTCATTCACCTGTGTGTACCCGAAATCATTCTCAATATACTGCATCAGCCACCCCTCAGGGTCTGTCATCAGCTGGCCGTACCAGCAGTCCACGATAATGACATTGGGATATTTTTCCGGGTACAGTTCCCAGTATTCCAGAAGCCGCTCATCGTAAGCGGTGGGATTGACGATGGAAAAATGGGAGATTTCCACATCTTTGAACAGGTACTGGATGGTGCCCAGATTCATGACCTGGTCTACCATGATCAGGACCCTGTCTCCGTCCTGTACATAGGACTGCCAGTCTTCATGATCGCAGTTATAGATATAGGCGCCGATATAGTTGGAGATCGTTCCGGCTGCCGGGCCCTCCCGCAGAATGCCGCCGCTTTGGAGCACATTGTTATATCCTGTGCCTGAGCGCAGGGTGTAGCCTTTGCCGAAAACCGCAGTCAGGCACCAGACGGCCAGCGTGGCATAGATCCATCTGTCACTTGTGCCGTTGTTCACCTTTTTCAGGGATTCTTTCGTCAAGGATTCTTTCATCAGGGATTCTTTCGTCAAGGTTTCCTTTGTCCCGGCCTCCTTTTTTAAGGAGAGAATGAGTAAAATGGCGCCGCAGAACGCCGCAGGCATGGCATGGGGGATGGATTCCGCAAAAGAAAGGTCTGTCAGGTAGGTCACTGCCAGAAGGGACAGGACAGAGCCTGCCATGATGAAGCGCAGGAAACTTTTTTGCGCAGATTCTTTTCCGGAAGTATCGTTCCCGGGGATGAGTGCAGTTATTTCAGCGGGAGAAATCGTGCCACATGCTTCGGCCGAAAGAGGCACTCCATGGTCTTCGGTGCCGAATATTCCGGTAAGGAAACTGTCCTGGGAGCTTGCGCTGCATGCATCGGCAGCGGAGAAACTGTCCTGGGAACTTGCGCTGCATGCATCGGCAGCGGAGAAACTGTCCTGGGAACTTGTGCTGCATGCATCGGCAGCGGAAGGGGATGCGGTGTCTCTGCCGTATACACATAACCCCGCCAACGCAAAAGCCACCAGGTGGATGTGCATGGTTTCATAACCTGCCCCCAGTACGGCCCAGTAGAAAAGTTCCGCAATACAGGCGAAAACAGCGGTCAGGCAGCAGGTCTGCCCCCGGTTCAGCTTCTTCCGGTATGCAATTACCAAGGACAGCGCCAGGCATAGCGCCCACAGCGCTGCCATAACAAGAGCATTTGTCAGAAGGGACAGCAATTTTTTTCCTATGGTAAGGGAATGGGTCACATCCCCTTCCAGAATATGGGAAAGGGTTTCCGGAAGTTCCGCCGGTGTCGTGTAAGTAAAAAGCATGCCAAGGTAACCCAGGCCGCACAGGACGCACACCAGGGTTACAATCCCCATATCCCGCCATTTGCCGCATCCGGAGAATCTGGCGAGCAAAATCAGCAGAAAGGGAAACAGGATCAGGCAGGAAGGATAGGACAGCACGTTCAGCGCCAGGGAAAAGGCGGCAAGAACCAGGTATTTCCGCTTCCGCCCGCCGGCATAATGTGATCCTGCTCCCGGCCTGAAGCGGCCGGATGGCCATCGTACCGTGTGCGTTGCTGTGTACCTGGTATAATGTGACCCTGCTCCCGACCTGAAGCGGCCGGATGGCCATTGTATCGTATGTGCTGCTGTGGACACGGTATAATAACGAACCAGAAACAGAGCCATCAGGGTATAGCACCATACCTGCATGATGCCGAATTCCGGCAGGATGATCTGTTTGGGGATGGTATTATAGTAGATCAGGGCGAGAAGCCTGGCATATGCCGTATCCATGGCAGCAGCTTTCAGCACCTTGTACAGGTAAAGGCTGATGCCTAAATGTAACAGAGTCCCGCAGATGCGCAGGTACAGCACGACTCCGGTAGTGCCGAACAGGGCAAGCCAGGGTTTCATCAGAAGCGCGCACAAAAAAGCAGAGGACTGATGGGGCTCCCACATATCCAGAAAGAGCCTGTCCCCGCGGACATTTCGGTAGGCCATCACAAGCTGGTATTCTTCATCCAGGCCCACCGCGAAGAATATCATCTTAAAGGAAGCCAGAACGCTCAATATGATAAGAAACAGATACAGCTGCGTCTGCCGCCGCTTCGAAAGCATATTCATTTTCAATCCACCCATTTTCTGATGCCCCGGAAGTATATGCATTCCCGGATGTACCCGTTTCCTGTCAGATATTGTCGGAAAAAGTCCTTCAATTTTCCGCGGCCGGATTTTCGTTTCCGGTCTTCCGAGTATCCAGAACCTCATCTACGATATAAGGGGGCCGAGTCCTGGCTGCATCCAATGTCCGCCAGATATACTCTCCCAGGATTCCCAACATCAGCATGATAACGCCGGAGGCGCATAAGATCACGCACATCAGGGATGCCCAGCCGTCAATGGGCGTGCCTCTGGTAAATTTTTCCACCAGCACACTGATCAGGAGCACCACAGCCAGCAAATTGAACAGGATTCCCAGCCCGGACATAAACCGCAGCGGGAAATAAGAAAAGCTCATCACGGAATCCATCACCAGCTTTACTTTTTTGGAGAGAGTCCAGCGGGACTTGCCGATTTCACGGTCCTGCCTTACGAAATAGATCATATCCGTGCGGAAACCGGCCCAGAGCACCTGTAATGTCAGGGAAGAATTCTTCTCGTCCAACCGTTCCAGCACTTCGATCACCTTTCTGTCCACCAGATAACAGTCGCATCCGCCCACAGGCATATTTTTGTTGACGATTTTCCGTATCAGCGCATAATAAAGATTGGCGAAAAATACTTTGACCGGATTTTCCTTCCTTTCCCTGCGGACGGCCAGGACTACCTTGTTCCCACGTTTCCAGCTGTCATACATTTCCAGGATGATACGGGAATCCTCCTGAAGGTCGGCCTGTTTGGTGACGGCGCAGTCTCCGCTGCAGGCGCTTAAACCGGCCAGCAGGGCGGCATGTTCGCCGAAATTGCGGGAAAGCTTTACCAGTTTGACATTGGCATCCTTTTCGCGCAGCCGGTTCATCACCTGCCAGGAATCGTCTCCGGAGCCGTCGTCCACAAATATGATTTCATATTCTCCCAGTTTCCCCAGGATTTTTTCTTTCATGTCCTCATACAGGAGTTCCAGTGTATCTGCATTGTAATACACTGGAACGACAATTGATATTTTGCTCATTTCTTCACCATTTTCAGATAATCATCATAATTTCGAATATATTCTTTCGGATCGTAATGCTCGTTAGACAGTACTAACAACACGGAATCCGGGGAAAATTCGTACATTTCCTTCCAGACCATGCTTTTCAGATACAGACCTATCCGGGGCCTGTCCAGTTCTATGATCCGGCTTTCCTGTCCGTTGTCCACCTTTACTTTGCTGGTGCCTGACACATTGATCATCACAAATTCCGATTTCAGATTGGCGTGCTTTCCCCGGATGACTTCGTTGTCCGAACCATAGATATAAAAAATCCGCTGTATATCAAAAGGGATGGCAGAGCCGCCCTCCACCACCACAAGGTTTCCCCGCTCGTCGCCCAGATCCGGAAAATCCAGGATCTGGATCTGTTCTTCCAGTTTGGCCATCACATTTCTCCTGATCTTATGGAAGTGTCTACAAATAACTGCTGCAAGTTTATGGCAATTCTTATTGTATTTCCG
>CAJUFB010000043.1 GCA_910585805.1 uncultured Acetatifactor sp. | reverse complement strand
ACGTAATCCGCGTCTGCCGGATTGTCGTCGCACACGGCAAATCTATACATGATTCTTTCCTCCCTGACAAATCCTTCCGGTACGCCACCGTAAGGAAGTATCTACAAATAACTGCTGCGAGTATAATGTAATTTTCATTGTATTTCCGGGCTTTTGTCTAAACAAGTTGCAGCAGTTATTTTCCGACAATTCCTAAGGCACTTTACGGCATATGGCAGTCGGTCTGCATGCATTATCGTTTCCGTCGATATGATGCTTTCCTTAAAGAGTATAGCACAGTTCCCACCGCAGTTGAAGCAAAATTTCATCCAATCACTGCCGTCAGCACAACCTGTTATTCGTCCCCAAAACCGGACATTTCGTCCCCAAATGCCCCATTTCCCACAGAATATGATAGAATACTCTCAAACGCGTTGGAAATATTATCTCTCAGAAAGGCACGGAACTTACTATGGCAAAGAAAGAACAGAAAGAACCCAAAAAACAAAAAAGCAAGTACAACATGTGGCAGAACTGCTGCTTCATGATTGGTCTGGCCGTGAAGCATAAGGAAAAGAAGGTTCCCATCCTGTGCACCCTGACGGCCCTTTTGGCCGTGGCAATCAACCTCACTGAAATCAGCATCACGCCCGCCATCATCGGAGCCGTGGAAATCCATGCGCCATTACCTAAGCTGTTTGCCGTGATAGCAGGATTCGTCCTTTTGCGCATGCTGCTGATTGCTGTCTCCTCCTATGTGGGCACCAACATCCTATACGGCAAAGTCACGCTCCGCCTGGAACTGATATCACAGGTGAACACCAAGCGAACCACCACCTCTTATCCCAACACCTATGACGAGCAGTTCCAGAAAATGGAAGCGAAGGCAAATGACAGCCTCAGTTGCAACAGCGCGGCAGGGGAAGCCATCTGGGAAACTATGACCGGCCTTCTCCAGAACTCGCTGGGATTCCTCATTTATCTGGCAATGCTGTCCTACGTCAATCCGTTGCTGATAGCAGTCATCACTGCCACCGCTCTGGCTGGTTACTTCCTGAACAAGTCCCTGAGCGGATACAGCTATCGTCGCCGGGAGGAGGAGGAAGCATGTCTCCATCCGCTCAACTGCTTCACCTCCTATGCCGAAGCCGACAATATAGCCAAGGACATCCGTCTCTTCGGCATGCGCCCCTGGCTGGAACAAATGTATGCGAAAGCCTGGACAGCTTACAGGCTCTTCCATAAGCGCGTACAGAATGTCTATCTACTGGGGGCCGCGGCAGACCTGGTTCTGTCTTTTCTGCGCAACGGCTTCGCCTACGCCTACCTAATCCGGATGGTTCTGAACGACGACCTGAGCATCGCTATGTTCCTGTTGTATTTCGCCGCAGTGGGCAATTTCAGCGGCTGGATAGACGGCATCCTGAACCAACTGGTCACTCTGCACAAACAAAGCCTGGATCTGTCCAATGTCCGGGAATATCTGGAATATCCGGAGCCTTTCCGCTTCGAGGAGGGCGATTCCCTGGTGCCTGACTGCGCGCAGCCCTATGAGATACGCATGGAAGACGTGTGCTTCCGGTATGACGGCGCGGAACAGGACACCCTCTCCCATGTGAACCTGACCCTGCATCCCGGCGAGAAGCTTGCCATCGTAGGGCCCAACGGCGCCGGCAAGACTACATTAATCAAGCTGCTCTGCGGCTTCCTGGATCCCTCCTCCGGGAGAGTCCTCCTGAACGGAAAGGACATCCGGGAGTACAACCGAAGAGATTATTATAAGATGTTCTCCGCAGTGTTCCAGGATTTCAACCTGGTGCCCGTCACAGTGGCCGCCAACGTGGCGCAAACGGAAAGCAATATAGATCTGCCCAGGGTCAGGGACTGCATCGCCATGGCAGGTCTCACCGAAAAAATCGAATCCTTGCCCGAGCAATACGAGTCCCTTCTGAACCGGAGCGTATACGAGGACGCCACCATGCTGTCCGGCGGCGAGACCCAGCGGCTGATGTTGGCCAGGGCGCTTTATAAGAACGCTCCTTTCGTGGTGCTGGATGAGCCCACGGCTGCTCTGGATCCAATCGCGGAAGCTGACCTGTACGGAAAGTACAATGAAATGACCCATGGCCGCTCCTCCGTGTATATCTCCCACCGCCTGGCTTCCACCCGGTTCTGCGACCGGATCCTGCTCATCCAGAACGGGCGGATCGAAGAAGAGGGAACCCATGAAGAGCTGCTCTCCCGTGGCGGCAGCTACGCGGAGCTTTATGAAGTGCAGAGCAGATATTACCGAGAGGAGGAATCCGACCATGAAGAAGAATAAATCCAAACAGGAAGGCCAGCAAAAGCTTCTGCCCTTGAAAACCACCTGGCAGGTATACCGGAAGTTCCTGGCCCTGCTATGGCAGCAGCGCCCTAAAATGGTGGCGTCATCTGTATTGTCCACCGTCTGGCGGGCCCTGAACCCCTATGTGGGAATCCTGTTGTCTGCCCTGATCATTCAGGAACTGTGCGGGAACCGTGACCCCGAAAGATTATTCTTTCTGGTGTCAGCAGCCCTTCTTTCTGCCGCAGCCATTTCCTTGATAAGCGCCTTCCTGAACCGGTTTGAGTCCATAGAAATGGCCGGCCATTACTACTATATGCGCAAACTACTGTCAGACAAACTATTGGATATGGATTACTGTATCCTGGATGACCCGGAAACCATGCAGAATCATTCCACAATCCTGCAGAATCAGAACGGCGGCGGCTGGGGCATGTATCGGGCTTTCAGCCTGATGAAGGAATGGCTTTCGGCGCTGTTCACCCTGCTGGGAGGCATCTCCCTGACCGTGACCCTGTTCACCTGTAAAGTGCCGGAGACGGCCGGAAAGCTGACCTTTCTGAACAGCCCTCTGTTCCTTGCGCTTATCATCGGAGGTCTGCTGCTCACTATCTATATTGCTCCTCTGCTCTCCAACAAGGCAGACAGCTATTATGCCATATACTCCGGTTCCCACACATTGGCGAACCGCCTGTTTGGCTATTTCGGATTTATGGGAACAGAGAAAAAATACGGCACCGACATACGTCTCTACCGACAGGACTTGTTTTGCGTTAAGTTCAACACCGATAAAGAGGCGACGTTTTGCTCCAAAGGGTTTTTCGCAAAGCTGGCAAGAGGCCCCATGGGCATCTTCGCGGCTGCATCCAGCGCAGTGTCCGTGCTTATGAGCGGCGTGGTGTACCTGTTCGTGTGCCTGAAGGCCTGGGCGGGGGCTTTCGGCATAGGCCAGGTCACCCAGTACATCAGTTCCCTCACCAGGCTGACAGGAGGGCTCTCCTCCCTGATCAGCACCACCGGACAGATACGCATCAACGGCTCCTTCCTGAAACAGATCTTCGACTTCCTGGAGAAGCCCGACGTCATGTACCAGGGCAGTCTCACCGTGGAAAAGCGCAGAGACAGGAAATACGAAGTGGAATTCCGGGATGTGTCCTTCCGGTATCCCGGCAGCGACCAGTATGCCCTGCGCCATGTGAACATCAAGTTCACCGTGGGCGGACGGCTGGCTGTGGTTGGCCAGAACGGCAGCGGCAAGACCACTTTCATCAAGCTGCTGTGCAGGCTGTATGACCCCACGGAGGGCACCATCCTCTTAAACGGCATCGATATCCGCAAATATGACTACAGAGAATATATCTCCATCTTCTCCGTGGTGTTCCAGGATTTCTGTCTGCCGGATCTGCCCCTGGGCCAGAATGTGGCGGCCGCCACAGAATATGACGAAGCCCTGGCCAGATTCTGTCTGGAGAAAGCGGGCTTCGGTCAAAGGCTGGAGAGCCTCCCCCAGGGGCTGGACACCTATCTGGGCAAGCGGCTGAGCAAGGACGGCGTGGATATGTCCGGCGGCGAGGAGCAGAAAATCGCGCTGGCCCGGGCCATTTACAAGGACGCGCCATTCATCGTGCTGGATGAGCCTACGGCGGCACTGGATCCGATAGCGGAAGCGGAGATCTACAGCAGCTTTAATGATATCGTGGAGGACAGAACGGCCATCTATATCAGCCACAGGCTCTCCTCCTGTAAGTTCTGTGACGATATCCTCGTCTTTGACAAGGGGGCTATCGTACAGCAGGGCAGCCATGAACTGCTGGTGACTGACGGGGATGGGAAATATCATGAGTTGTGGCAGGCTCAGGCGCAGTATTATAACGACCAGGCTGCTGCGGCTAAGATGTAAGAAATTTATTATCACAATCCGGGCTAATCAACTGACCAAAGGGGCATCTCCTTACTCGTTTCGTGGGACAGCCCCTTTGTCATGCTTTTTCGCCATTACTCTCTTGCAATGACATCGTTCAAGTTTTACACCAAATTTACACCAACTGCTCTATCTGGAATCTTTTTTCAACGCTCCCGGCAGCCGTGTCCGGAACAGTTTATTCTTCAGCGTCTTCCAACTAAAAGGAATCAGGGGGTAGAGGTAGCTCCTGTGGGACACTGTCCGGTTGCAGCCGATAGCCAGCAAAGACAACAATATTCCTCCGATATATCCCCACAGATTGAACCACTGGGTCAGCAGCAAGGTAATAATGCGCAGAAACTTCAGGGCATACCCCAGCTCATAGTTGGCCTGGGTATAGTTCGCGATAGCCACAAAAGCCATGTACAACATGACTTCGCTGGAGAACCACCCGCTGTTCACCGAGAACTCCCCCAGCACCAGCGCCGCCATGACGCTTAAGGGTGTGCTCAGCATGTTCGGCGTATTGATTGCCGCCAGCTTCAGGCCGTCAATGGCCAGCTCCAGCACCAGGAACTGCCATATCAGGGGAAGGTTCGGCTTCTCCTGGAGCATGATGAAGGAAAAATCCTCCGGAATGAACTGGGGATTGTTCATCATCAGCAGAAAGGTGGGCGTCACCAGGTAAGTCAGCAGGGATATCAGGAACCTGGTCATCCGCAGATAGGTACCCGTCACCGGCGGGAAATAATAGTCGTCCGCCTCTTCTATCACGTCAAATACGGTGGTGGGCAGTATCATGGCCGAGGGGGAATTGTCCACCAGTATGACGATATTCCCCTCCAGCACCTGGGCCGATGCCGCGTCCGGCCGCTCCGTATACTTGAATTTCGGGAAAGGATTGTACCATTTTCTCTGGTAAAGACACTCCGCCAGGGATTCCTGGTTCATGGTCAGGGCATCCACCTTGATATTGCTGATTTTCCGCCTGATTTCATCCAGGAAAACGTCATCCACCCGTCCTTTCATGTAACAGAGGGCAATGTCCGTGCGGGAGCTCTCCCCGGCGCTCAGCATCTCCATGTGCAGATCCGTGCTGCGGATTCTGCGGCGGATCAGGGCTGTGTTGGACACCAGCGTCTCCACGAAGCCGTCCTTGGAGCCTCTGAGCGCCTTGTCCTTCTCCGGCTCCTCCACGCCCCGGGACGGATATGTTCTGGAATCGATCAGAAGCGCCTTTTGATAACCGTCGATCAACAGTACAAAAATACCCGACAGCAGAGAATGGATGACCGTATCCCACTGTTCCTCAATATCCACCTCCACATAAGGGGTAAACTGCTTCGACAGGGCATGCATATCCTCCGGCAGCTCGTCCGGCTTCAGGTCCATAAAATACTGCAGCAGCTTCTGCACCAGATCGTCCTTGCAGGAACCGTCGATCAGGTACATACAGGCTTCCTTTCCGCCGATTTGGATAACCCTGTATATAATGTCGAAATTCTCCTCCACATCCAACGTATCGTTCAGATAAGCCATATCTGTCTGCAGGGAACCGGTCAGGCTGCCGCTGCCGGAATTACTCATCTGAAGCATATCCTTTTTGCCGGGACTTCCATTCTCTGTCATGAAAATAAACTCCTTTTCCGTCATGAATTGCGTAATCTCTGTACACCTATCATAACCTGAAAAGGAGTTTTTATTCTCCCGGAGGACTTATCCTTTTGTGTTTTCCTGCCATATCCTGTGATTGAATCCTGAAAACAAACCACCCCGGCAGGCATACGGGGATCCGATCCTGGCTTCCTTTTTCCGGAACGAAGCTTCGCTTAGGAACTGCCGGAAAATAACCTACGCATTTTGTTTAGAGTAAACCTGATAAAATCTGTAGATACTGCAACAGACTTGCGTAGGTTATTTGGAGGCATTTCCTTAGTTTGCTGCGCAGCAGGCTGGGGGGGAATGTATCCTCTTTTTGATTCAATCTCCCGTCGTACTGCCCAGCCCGCCGTTGCGGATGCCGTCTGCCTCATCGTCCACGGTAATACCGTATTCTATGAAAATTCCCTGGGCAAACCCTGTTCCCCGGGCTGCTTCAAGGGTCTTTCCCTCATTGGTAGCGTTGGTCAGCTTGATAAAAATATGTCCCTCATTGTCGGAATTGTAATAATCACTGTCGATAATTCCTACCGTATTATCCATCTGCAGACGATACCGGAAACCAAGGCCGCTTCTGGGATACAGCTTCAATACCCATCCATCGTCTATTCTCGCACGGATTCCCGTAGGTATCCTGATCGTCTCCCCCGGCGCAAGCGCAAAAGCAAAAGGCGCAAAAAAATCATATCCGGCGCTGCCCCTGGTAGCCCGTTCGGGAAGCCTGATCTTATCATACATTTCCCTTATTTCCATATCCGAAAAATCAGGGAAGTCCCCTTTCACTGCCTCCGCAAAATTTTCAAAACTCACCTTAAAAAACTGCGCTACTCTCTTCATATGCATCCCCTCTGCATGCGCCCACCGATGTACCGGTTCAACCGCCTGCCTTCCGCTTTCCCTGCTCAGACACAGCAGCCACAATATCATCCTCTATCCCGTTATGCAGTGAAAAATATGCCCGTCCTGTCAGCAGGCGCGAACGCTTTTGCCAACAGAACCTGTCGGGAAATAACGTCCGCTGACCTGTCAGTCACAGCACCCGCTGACATTCCCCGGCTTCCCGCTCATCCTGTATATCTGCTCGTAATCACCGCAATGCAGCAACGGTACGGAAGGGTCCTCCCGGGCAAGCGTCCTCTGCACATCAATGACTCTCTGGTTTGCGCTGCCCTTCCACAGAAGCTTCACGTCCTTCTTATCCTCCTGAAATTCCCCGTCCACCAGCACGTCCACATATTTCATGAGAGGATAATGCCGGATATCCTCCCAGCTGTCCCCGGTGTAGAGCCAGATACTCTTCTCCGGGTACCTGTCTTTGATCTGCGCCATCAGCGCTCTCACTTCCAGCCTGTTGGCCGGATGAAGCGGGTCTCCTCCGGAAAAGGTTATGCCGGAGATATAGTTCTTGTCCAGCTCCCCGAAGATCTCCTGCCTTGCCTCATCATCAAACAAGAGCCCACCCTCCGGGTCCCATGTGAGGGGATTCTGGCATCCCCTGCAGCAATGGTCACAGCCCGCCAGCCACAATACCACCCGCAGACCGTCGCCATTGAGCATATCGTCAGACGTTATATTATGATATCTCATGATCCCTTACCCCGTTAACCGCAAATTGCTTCTCCTGCTCTTCTCTCCTGCCATTTCCACAGTCTTCATTCACATACTCCTGCGTTCGGAATTTTCCGCCATTTTTGTCCGCACATGCCGGCGTTGCACGATCCTGCATTCCGTATTTCCTGTCATATACGCTCACATGCTCTTACGCTCCGCAATCTCCGCCATCTTCGCCTCATTGAGTCTGGTATCCCCATGTACGCGGGAATAAGACAGATAGCCGTTCATACGGTCAATCTTGGTCAGATTACGGCTTCCGCATTTCGGACACACATCCATCTCCAGCTCCTGATGCCCGCAGTCGTCACAATAAGCCAGCGAAAGATTCACTCCCTCATAAAAGCCCAGTTCCATGGCCCTGCGGATCAGCGTCCTGATGGCGTCAATATTGTAGTCAACAGGATACTTCACATACTGTATCTTTCCGCCATTGGTCAGATCCCAGAACCGGTTCTCCAAATCCTGCTTCTGAATGGGCGTGATATCTTCTGTCACATGGCAGTGGAAGCTGTTGCTCACATACTCTCTGTCCGAGACTCCCTCCACGATGCCGTATTTGTTCCTGAACTGCCTGACCTGCAGTCCGCACAGGTTCTCCGCTGGCGTGCCGTAAATGGCATAGAGATTCCCGTCAGCCTCCTTGAATTCATTGATCCGCTTGTTGATATATTCCATCACCTCAAGGGCAAACGCTCCGTCCTCCACCAGGGATTTCCCGTTATAAAGCTCCTGAAGCTCGTTCAGGGCCGTGATGCCGAAGCTGGCGGTAGCTGATCTCAACAGCGGCTTGATCTTGTCCGTAAGCTTCAGATGCCCTCCCAGGAAACCGCCCTCGCAGTAGGCCAGGGGATTGGTGGAGGCCCGCATCTCTCCCAGATAGGCATAGGTCCGGATATGAAGCTGCCGGATCAGATTCAGATAATAATCCAGCACCTCATGGAAATCCCGGCTTTCCTTCCTGGATTTCGCCAGAATCATGGGCAGATGCAGGGATACGGCGCCGATATTGAAACGCCCCACAAATACAGGCTTGTCCTGATCATCCGCCGGATGCATGCCGCCCCGCTCATACCAGGGGGAAAGGAAGGCCCTGCAGCCCATGGGGGACACGATCCTCCCATACTGCCTGTACATGCTTGCCACATACCCCTTTCCCGTCAGGCTCAGCCAGTCAGGATACATGGTCCTGGCAGAACACTGCACCCCCATCTCAAACACATCCTCCAGCGGCTTTCCAGGACCGTGGAGATTCTCGTCATATAAAAACACGATCTTCGGAAACAGCACCGGCTTCTTGTGTTCCTTCCTGCCCTGTCCGCCCTTGCGCACCTGAAGCATGGTCATGGTGGCAAGCTTTGCAAACCTGCCCGTTCCGGTACCGGCAGTCACCGTGATAAAAGGATAATCTCCCCGGCTGCTTCCCACCGTGTTAAATTTGTACTCCCAACCCTGAAATCCCTGCTCGTACTCTCTGACTACATCTTCGTAGGCTTCCTTTTCCGCCTTCTCCCTGTCTATGCCCAGTCTGATATACTTTTCCATAGCATGCCGATAAGATTTCTCGGCATAGGGCTCCAGGATCATGTCCACGCTGGGTACTGTAAAGCCGCCGTACTGCTGGCTGGCCGCGCTGAGCACGATATCCCCGATGACATCGAAAGCCACATCCAGAGACTTGGGCTCGTTATACCAGACATTTCCCATCTCAAAACCGCCGCTTAGCACATTTTCCACATCGAACAGACAGCAGTTCATGGTATCCCTTCTGGCGGACATATCATGTACATAGATATACCCGTCACGGCATGCCTGAATCTCCTCCGTAGTCATGAAAAACTTCTGATACAGCTCCTTGTTCAGCTGATTGAAAACCAGACTTCTCTTGGTGGCCACCAGTGCGGAATCCGTATTTGCGTTTTCCTTATCGCCGATATACATGATAGACTGGCTCTTCTTATACACATCGTCCAGCATCCGGACAAAGTCCTGCTTGTAATTGCGGTAATCCCGGTAGCTTTTCGCCACCATGGGCTTCACCTGCTCCAGAGCGCTCTCCACGATATTATGCATCATGGGAATGGGAACCTCCGCCTCTCCCAGCGCATTCACCTTGTCGATGACATCCTGGCAGATCCGGCACTCCTCTTCCGCGGTGAATCTGGTCAATGCCCTGTACGCGCTCTTTGCCACCGCATTGATCACTTTCTGTACATTGAAGGCTTCCCTGCTTCCGTCCTTCTTTATCACATATACATCCCTGTCCGGTCTGAATGCTTCTCCGTAATTGACATCTTCTCTGACTGCCTGATCAAAATTGCTTCCCATCTCCATCATTCCCTTCTGAAACTGTAAGGAACTGCGCAGAAATAACTTTTAACCGCAATATGCCAAACGCGGAATCCCCGGCCGATGATCAGCCGAAAAAGCAAAAGATATTTCGTAACACTTCCTGACGATCTGTATCCGCGCCCGCTGCTTCCCGGGAAAGCGCCGCGAAAGACTCCCGCCTGTCCCCGACTTCTACAGGATGTCCAATCCTTCGGGACTTTACACACAAAATATAGTATTATATCTTATAATCATTCTATATATTGTGGCGGATACATAACAGTATAAGAAAGAAACAGCAGATTGTCAATGAAGTCTTTCCGAAAAAAATATACAAAAAAGATATCCAAAATTTAGGATATCTTTCTATTGACAGAGGATCTCCTCCGGATTTCCGTTACATGGCACAGAGAGCGGTTCCCAGAATATCCTCCAGCCACTTTCTGTACTGCTCCCTGACGGATTCCGGGCTGACAATAACGGCATCCCGCCCGATCCCTGCCAGCCACCCGAAAAACTGCCCGCTTACCGTCACCCTGGCGCGGATGAGGAATCCCCCTTCCTCCGTCTGGCGGATATCCGCCTCTCTCCCGAAGCGATCCAGCACCACGCCGATGAGCCTGTCCGGAAACTGCATTGTCACCACCGCCTCTTCCCCGCCGTACATGCCGAAAATCTGGTTCGTATAGGCAGCCAGATCCACTTTCGCGAACTGCTCCATACCCGCTCTGGCTTCCTTGCGCAATTCCGTCTTTCCCATCTTGTCCACGCGGTAATGCTTCATGACGCCGTCTCTGTCGTCATATGCCGCCAGGTAATAGTTTTCATCCTGCCAGATAAGCGCCCAGGGGCTTACCTGCTTCTCGCTGTTTGCCCTGGGAACCAGCTCCTTTTTCAGATTCCAGTCCAGATACTGAAATGTGATCTGACGATTCTCCTGAATGGCCCTGTGGATCGTATCAATATTGTAATAAATGCTCTCGTTCCCCGTCTTGATGCGCCCGGCTACATACACCTGCCGCTGCAGCATGCCCGCATTGTGCTTTCCGGCCATCTGCTCCAGCTTCCCGATCAGGCTCCGCGACTTTTTCGTCGTAAGGAAACGGGAGGACTGCACCGCGTCCACCAACAGCTTTAACTCCGCCAGTTCAAACTCCCTGCCCGCCATGTAATAGCCGCCCCCGAGCCTGCTGTGCACCTGCACGATATCATATCCGAAATCGCAGAGCTTTTCCATATCGTCATAGACACTTTTCCTCTGGGAGTGAATGTCATTGGCCTCAAGATAAGCGATGATATCGGATGTGCTGGCGGGATGCTCTTCATCCGTATTCTCTGACAGAAATTTAATTATATAGAGAAGCTTCAGCTTCTGTCCCGATGACTTTGCCATTCCGCGAAACAACCTCCAGCATACCTGATCACAGCGGGCGCGAAGCTGCTCTTCCCTGATCTCTCTTCCCGCAGAGCGAAAGGAAATGCCTCCAAATAACCTACGCAAGTCTGTTGCAGTATCTACAGATTTTATCAGGTTTACTCTAAACAAAATGCGTAGGTTATTTTCCGGCAGTTCCAAAGCATTATGCAGGGGCCCGGGAGTACGTGAAATCGAGAAGCGTATCATCCACGTCCCACAGAATCGTTGTGAACTTATGCATTGCCGCCTTTATCCGCGGCAGCCTCCGCGGCTTTCTTCTTAGCCATGGTGATCCCGATGGCGGTGGCAACCCCTGCCACTGCTACGATCACAAGCATCTGCACAAAATAGGACATAAATGAATTTAAAAAACTGACTAACATGATTTATCCCTTCTTACTTTCAGAGTCTTCTTATCGGGGAATCACTTCCGCATCATCTTACCGGTGCGGAGTCTTCCCTGCTTTCCAGTATAACAGATATCGGGGCCTCCCGTCAAGTTATCCCACATCTGTTTTTCCCGTTTTCCTGCAAACTTTTTTCCCGCAAACTTCCCGCTCAAAATCCGTATATCCGTTTCCGGGCATTTCGCTGCGTTCCCCATTGCCGTACGCTATATCTGCTTCCAGACCCCGGAAGCCACAAATTGCTCCGCCTGAGCCGAAGCCCGCTCTATCACGGCCTGATCATACCCCATCAGTTCCAGCAGCCTGATGGCATTTCTGGTGGTAGCCTTGCCGGATTTCAGCCTGTAGTTGAAAAAGATGTCGCCGTCCCTTACATCCTCCTCAAAATGATAATTGTCGAAATCATTCTGAAGCAGTTCCGTCAGCTCAATATCATGGGTTGCCGCAAAGCAGAGGATTCCCGAATGTCCGAGGGACTTCAAAATCTGTGTGGATGCCGCGATACGTTCCACCGTGTTGGTCCCCCGCAGTACCTCGTCCACAAAGCAGAGGATCATGCCTGATCTTTGGGCTGCCGCGTCCAGTATCCGTTTCAGCGCCTTGATCTCCACGATATAATAACTTTCTCCAGACGCAATATCGTCCTTCAGCGCCATGGAGGAATAAACCTGGAAAAAGGGCGCCCGATAAGCGTCCGCCGCACAGGTATGAATGGTCTGGGCAAGGATCGCGTTGACGGCAACCGTTTTCAGGAACGTGGATTTGCCGGATGCGTTGGAGCCTGTGAGCAGCACGCCCCGCCGTGCCGTGATCCCGTTTTTCACCGGTCTCTCCAGCAGCGGATGATACCCCTGCGCGATCTCGATCAGCTCCTCGCCGATAAACTCCGGAACACACCATCCCTTACTGTTTTTCGCGTCATAACCGCTGTCCGGTTCTCTCCTGATATCCAATGAGCTTTCGCCGTCCACGGCAGCTGCTTTTGTCTTCTGCCGCTCTTTTGCCCTGTCAGCTTCGATTGCCTGATTCACTTCAGCGGCATCCCCGGAGACATCCTTCTTTTCGTCCGCTCTGAAAGCTGCGGACGCACGCGCCTCTAAGGACAGCCGGAATGCCCCGATGGCAATGGCAGTCTCCACATAACCCATCACCCCGATCAGAGCATCCACATCCTCGATATGCCCTCTCAGCACCTTCAGCATGCCGTTGAACTTGATCAGATCCACATGAAATACCATGCGGATGTAGTCCATCAGAACCGCCAGAACATCCCCGGACGCATTGCCCCGGTAAGGGGACATTACCCAGTAGGAATTCCGCTTCATTTCCTGCAGGTTCTTTCTCGCCTTCCTGATCTCCGCCCACTCTCCGCCGCATACAGGCACAGGGATCTTCTCCAGCTCCCCGCAGGCCTGCATCAGCCTCATAATATAGGAAAAGCTGGTGATATAAGGGTCTATTTCATCTTTTTCCTTAAAATAGGAAATGATATTGCAGATGATCAGAACCACGATTCCTATAAGACCCAGGGAAAAATGAACCGCCATCACCCCGATCAGCGGCAGGAACAGTAAATCCATCAGGATATTCTTCCCGTTGGAGCGCTCTCCCAGAATATCCAGATTGTCAATATAATCATAAAGGGAATATTTTCCCGTATACCCCAGACGCCGGGCTGCCAGCTGCGCCCTCACCCGCTCGTCCGGATGCCCTGAGAAAAATCCTGTCACCTCTTCCAGATGCCGCAGTTCTTCATCACTCTGTTTCAAAGTCCGCAATGTATAATATAAGTACTCTTCCCCCGACGCGGAAAGCGTGTCGTTCATTCGCCTGAAAAGATCATCCATTCCCAGATCATTCCATGTAATATCGTCCAGCTGCCCCTCTCTTCTGTGTCTGCTGAAATAGCTGTCCATTCTCACAAAGCGCTCCAGGGCATATTCCTTTTCCACTGTCCTGCCGTAATCCTGATACAAAGACAGCATGAACCTCTTCTCCTCTTTTCTGGCCCGTGCAGCCTCCATGATAAAAATAACCGCCACAAAAGCTGCCATGGCCAATACAAACACAAAATATTCCATACATGTTTTCCTTTTCCCGATCTATGCGCGTGATCCAAAACATTTGCCAGACGGTCAAAAGATGAATCCCGCGCTGATGATCTGCTGAAAATACAAAAGTTATGCGGATATTCCCTACGCCACCAGGAAGAACTTGATCAGAAAGATCGCGGAAAGCACATAGGTCAGCACGGATACATCCCTTGCTTTTCCGGTAAATACCTTAATAACCGTATAAGTGATCAGTCCGATGCCGATGGCATGTCCGATGGAGCCGGATACAGGCATGGCGATCAGCATCAATGCCACAGGCACAGTCTCGCACATATCGTCAAAATGCACGTTTTTAAGTCCTGTCAGCATCAGCACACCTACATAGATCAGAGCCGAAGAGGTGGCCGCTGCGGGAATGATGGCGGCAACGGGCGCAATAAACATACATGCCAGGAACACAATGCCGGTGGTCAAAGCTGTCAGGCCGGTACGCCCTCCTGCCTCTACGCCGGAAGCGGACTCCACGAATGTGGTAACCGTGGAAGTACCCGTTGCGGAACCCACTACGGTACCTACCGCATCCGCCAGCAGCGCTTCCTTCATCTGGGGCATTTTGCCGTTCTTGTCAAGCATTCCGGCACGGCTTGCAGTCCCTACCAGCGTTCCGATGGTGTCGAACATGTCAATGATGCAGAATGTAACAATTAAAGTTACAATAGTGAACCCTCCAATCCGGGCAAAACCGCTTAAATTGAACTTAAACAGCGTAGTTGACGCCATATCTCCCACCGGGGGCAGGAAAGATGCCTGGGCCAGCGAAGCAAACGGATTGGTATGAAGAAAAATAAATTCCCCTGCCCAGTAAACTATGCTGGCCGCCAGCATACCCAGAATAACCGCCGCTTTCACCTTCTTCTGAGCAAGAATCACGATGACAAACAGACCGGCAAACATGGTTACCACGGTGAGAACCATGGTGGAATACCCTGAATCCATGGTTTCCTTTGCCAGACCCGCGGTGAGAGAACCGAAGAAATCTCTCATAACATAGAAAGGCCCTCCGGTTTCGGAATAAACCCCTGCGTTGGAGCCGATGCCGATATTCATCAGCATCATGCCGATGGCAGGCGCAATGCCCAGACGAACCCCCAGCGGAATGGCATCCACGATCTGCTCACGGACATTGAACACCGACAGAATGATGAAAACGATACCCTCTATCAGGATAATGCAAAGAGCCGCCTGGAAAGACTCCAGGTAAGTCATCCCTGTCATAGTTACAATGTTTGCAACCACCACCGCAAAAAAGCTGTTCAGTCCCATGCCGGGCGCCATGGCAAAGGGCTTGTTGGCCACAAATGCCATCACGAACATACCCACTGCGGAAGCAATACAGGTAGCCATGAAAACACCGTTCCAAAGAGCCATGCCCTCCGCGCCGAAGCCGGTAAGCAGATTGGGATTCAGGGCGATGATGTAAGCCATCGTCATGAATGTGGTGAGTCCGGCGATGATCTCCGTTCTCACTGTGGTTTTGTTTTCCTTGAGTTTAAACATTTTCTCTAACATTTTTACTCCCTCCTATGTAGTTTGATCAGAGAAAAACATCATTTCTGTTACAGGAGCCGCCATAAAAGCAAGCCCCAAAACCATTGCCCGGCCGGCCGTCATGCATATAGAATACGTTTTACAATCTCCCCGCATTTTGCGTAAATCCTCTCCGGACTTTCTCCCACATCAAATTTCCCGTCCCGATAAAGGATCCGGCCATTTACCATAGTCATGCATATATTTGCCTTACTTCCGCTGTAGACAAGATTCTTCGGTATATTGTGTATGGGCTGCATATTGGGCTGCCGCAGATCCACCAAAATCATATCCGCCAGCCTGCCTGCAGCCAGGATATCCGCGTTTTCAAGCCCCATGGCGCCGGCGCCGCATACGGTTGCCATACGCAATACTTCCTCCGCATCCAGGCTGGACGCATCCCCCTGGCGGAGCCTGCTCAGACCGGATACCAGAAACATCTCCCGGAACATGTCAAGGCAGTTGTTGCTGGCCGGCCCGTCCGTTCCGACCGCCACAGGTATCCCCCTTCTCACATATTCGGCAATGGGAGCGATCCCGCTGGCAAGCTTTGCATTGGAAGCCGGATTGGTCACAGCGTACATTCCATGCCTTTCGAAGACATCTATGTCTTCTTCCGTCATATGGACACAGTGGTATCCCCCGCCCCCATATTCAAACATTCCCAGGCTGTCCAGAAATACCGCCGGTGTCATGCCGTAACGTTCTCTGCAACCCTCCACTTCCTTCTCCGTCTCCGCCAGATGCGTATACACCGGCGCCCTGTAAGCATGGGCCAGCTCCGCCACACCCTGCAGCAGCTGTTTCGAGCAGGTATATTCCGAGTGGAAGCCCAGCTGATAGCTGATCAATGAATTCCCGCCGTTCCATTTCAGATACTCCTCTTCCTGCTGCTTCACGGAAGAAGTAAACTGATTCAGCCCGCTTGTGAGCACACATCGCATTCCGGTATCCATACAGGCAGCAGCCGTCTCGTCAGGATTTAAGTACATGTCAAATATGGCGGTAATGCCCGATGTCAGATATTCCAGCACTGCCAGCCTTGCCAGATGATAGATATCCTCCCCGGAAAGCCTGGCTTCCATGGGAAACACCTTCTCGTTCAGCCATTTTTGCAGCGGCACATCGTCTGCAAAAGAACGCAAAAACGTCATTCCGGAATGGGTATGCGCGTTTTTAAAACCGGGCATCAGCAGATTTCCCCCGCAGTCAAGCTCCATGTCCCATTTGATCTCCGGAAGCTCCTGTCCCGGCCGGAACCCTCCTGCCGATGGACGGCCTGCTGAGGCCCCCTCCGCTATTGACCGGCCTGCTGAAGCCCCTTCCTCTATTGACTGGCCTTCTAAAGCCCCTTCCGCCATTGACCGGCCTGCTAAAGCCCCTTCCGCTATTGAATGGCCTGCTGAAAGCCTGTCCTCCGCCACATAAACAATCTTCTCGTCCTTTACCCACACCTCTCCGAAGAAGACGGGCCTGTCTTTCTCCATGGTCAGTATCCGGGCATTGTACAATCTGATCCTCATTTGATAGACTCACCCCCAAATCCACAGGGCAGCAGCTCTTCCAGCAGATACTCTCTGCAGTCGGAAACGCTCCTTGCCACCAGTACCCGGAATCCTTTCCCTGCAAACTCCTGCATTACCTGTCTGCAGATGCCGCAGGGATATGCATAGTCCTCCGGCTCACAGCCTTCCATTCCCCCTGCTATGGCAATCGCCGCAAACTTCCGCCTGCCCTCGCTGACTGCCTTGAAGATTGCCGTCCGCTCCGCGCAGTTGGTGGCGCCATAGGATGCATTTTCTATATTTCCGCCTCTGTAGATCTCGCCCTCCTCTGTCAGGAGAGCCGCTCCCACAGCATAATGAGAATAGGGCACATACGCCATTGCCCTGGCCTCCAACGCCGCTTTTACCAGATCCGTATACCGCGAATTCTCCATTTTCCTTCCTTTCTCAGAACTGATCCCTGCCTGTCCGGATCATCCTCACTTCACGGGCGCTGCCTTTCACCTGCACCTGTCCCCGCAGTTCTGCGGCGCCGCCCCGCCTGCCATGATCTATACTTCCATGGTCTGCTCTCCCATACTCTGTACCACTTCCGTCACCAGTTTCTTAAAGTTGGGCGCAGCCATGTCAGCCGCCTCCTGCACCTCTTTATGGCTCAGCGGACTGGCTGTCATTCCCGCAGCCAGATTGCTGATACACGAAATTCCGCATATTTTCATTCCCATATGGTTGGCGGCAATGGCTTCCGCCACAGTGCTCATTCCCACCGCGTCACAGCCCAACAGACGCAGCATACGGATTTCCGCAGGTGATTCATAGGAAGGCCCTGTGAGCTGGGTGTAGATTCCTTCCTGGAGGAAAATATGATGTTCTCTGGCCGTCTTCCGGATCAGCTTCTGCAGTTCCTTATCATATACCTGGCTCATATCCGGAAATCTGGTTCCCAGTTCGTCTATATTTGACCCGATCAAAGGATTTGGTGCGAAAACCCCGATGTGATCCTTGATCATCATCAGGTCACCCGCCTGAAAGGAAGGGTTCACGCCCCCTGCCGCGTTGGTCAGAAACAAAGTCTCCGCCCCCAGCAGCTTCAGCAGCCGGACAGGCAGCACCACGTCGCTGATGGGATATCCCTCATAATAATGCACCCTGCCCTTCATGCACGCCACAGGCACCTGCCCCACATAGCCGAAGATAAACTTTCCCGCATGTCCCGGCACGGTTGAGACAGGAAAACCTTCTATCTCTCCATAGGGCAGTTCATACTCCACCCGAACCGTCTCCGCGAAATCTCCCAGGCCTGACCCCAGCACGATCGCCACTTTAGGCACAAAATCCATCACATGCGCCTCTTCCATTTTCTGCCTGACATTTTCATAACATTTCTGAAGTTTCTCGTACACCTGACCCATTTTTCTCCGTCCTTTCTTAATTTTTGTTCCGCATATGTCCCGTTTTCTTCACTCTGAACTGAGTTTAATGATAAGCATGCCGTTTTTCACCTGGACGCTGTCCGCCGCCGGCCACACGGGCATATCCTCGCTGCACTCCAGAGCTTCTTCCGCACGCTCCCTGGGCGCAATCCCGTAATCCGCCCCCAGCGTGTGCAGAAATCCCAGCACTCTCCGGGTACTCCAGAACGGCACCGGCTCCACTTCCCTGTCGTAATTGAAAAAGGATCTCCCTATCACCTCGCCTGTGACACAGGAGTTATTGCCCGAAAATTCCCTGCCGCCCACGACCATCACCGGAAGCGTTTCCTCCTTTGGCATCACCTGATCGATCCGCTCTATCACAGACCGCCCCAGAGCCGCATCCTGCTCATAACGGCACTGGTCCGTATAATACAGCTGCGCTGTCACCCTGGCCTGCGCCGAACCGCTTATCAGGCACACAGCCACTATCCCCCACAGCAAAACCGCCTGACGCCTGCCCGGACAAAATCCCTGCGCCTGCGCCAGCCATATCCCCAGATATCCCAGAAACCCTGTCATGGCGGGAAGCACCATCTGGGAACGCATGGCCGGCGTCCCTCCCAAAAGAACCGTCATCATAAAGGGCGTCGCCAGAAGCGCAAGATAGAAAAAAAGGATAACAGCTTTCCCGCTCCCCCTGCCCGGGCAAAGCCGGGTAAGAAAGACAGACAGGAGAATGAGATCAAGCAGAGCCAGCACTCCCAGCCCCGGATGATAAAAAATCGAGCCGTATCCCGTAAAAGCTTTCACCACATGCCCCGCAATGGCACGAAGACAGTCCTTCACCGAAGCATGTCCCCAATATATTTGATTCTGCAGATAGTCGGAGGAGCCAAAGAAAATCCTGGTGATCAAAGTATTCATCAGAAATGCCGCAAGAAAGACAGCACAGTAGGGAATCACGCGCTTCAAAAGCCCCATTCCCTCCGGCTTCGCACCTTCCGAAACCTCCCCCAGCGCCTGCAGCAGCAGAAGGGCGACGGTTCCGAAAATATACATTACTACAAAGATCTGATAGACAGAAAAAGTCAGGAGCAAAATGCTGCCGCTCCCCACCGCCCAGAGTACACTGCCGCCCTCCGCCCACCGGAAGGAGAAATACAGCGCCAGCGCCGTCAGCCCCAGGCCCAGGCAGATTTCCATCCCCTGTAAGGAAAAATAAAACTGCTCGGCCATAGCCGGATGAGATACCCACAGCAGGGCAGAACAGCCCCAGGCACAGATACCGGCGGATCTGCCCGCCCTGTCCCACAGTGCCAGGAAGGCAGACACAGACGCCGCAAACAAAAGCACTGTCATAGTACCCGAATAAAACGGATTGTATTGAGCATTCCCCAGAAAGTACTTCAGGAACACCAGCCCCTGTCTGCCCGTGTGCAGCCACCCGCCGTAAAAGTCATCCTGCAGATGAAGCAGGTCTTCCGTATCAATGCCTGTGATTCCGGAGTGCATCCTGACACCATGGAGCAAAAACACAAGCAGCCCCGTCAAAAACAGGCGGCTTCGGTATTTTTCCAGATACGCTTTCACCTTTGCTTTCCTTTCCACATATACTTTCACCTTTGCTTTCCTTTCCACATATAATTTCTTCGAATAAGCACATTATACAGAAAGATATGGGAAATTGCAAATCAATTTGCAAGAAATATATCAATAAAAGCATCTGGAGTTACTGTTCACAGCAACATGATCACTATTTTTGTTTCTTACATAAAGCTGATTACTAATTCCTTTGCTTCGTTCCATAAATCCTCAGGACACTTTTCTTTGAACTGAGCGTTTCTGGCAGCAATATCTAACATTTTTGCCTGGTCACATAATATCACACCTGTTGTCTGCGTCCTGTCATCCAATTCTATATGGAATGGATGTTTTTTGTTAGTGTTAGTTATCGGACAAACAAGTGCCATTGAACTATGATGATTCAAAATATCATTGCTCAGGATAAGCGCTGGTCTTCTTCCGCTCTGTTCATGACCCTTTTGAGGGTTAAAATCCATAACGATTATGTCACCTTGTCTATAAGTTACCAAATCTCATTCCCTACTGGATCACCTACATCAACCTCTTGCGTGCTTTCGACATAAATCTCATCAATCGGTCTTTTGTAGAATGTTTCCAACCTTTCTGCTAAATTAAGGTATTTAGGCTTATTGACTTTTTCAATAGTCATTTTTCCATTATATATACTTATTCCTATCGTATCATCTTCTTTTAAATCCATCTGGGACAATACTTCTTTTGATAATCTAATCCCCTGACTATTTCCCCACCTCCTTATAATAGTTTGTGTGGTAAATGTACTTATTTCTTTTGTTTGTTCTCTCATCATTGTATTTGCATCCATTTTTCTTTGTTTCCTTTTGCTTTTTTCGGCTTGCTTTTGTACTCTTATTAGTATATTTTGTATTTCCAAACTGTTTTATTGATAAGCATATACAATAGATAAACCCTAATGTCAGTATATACAAAGTATATCCATCTGTCAACAAAAATATACGATTCAGAATGCGCAAAAAGGGATTATGGTCCTGTAAAGGGACGGGACGCTGCAGTTAAAGTCAAAAGGTTTTGTTCAATTTAAGAATCGCGCTGCTTGCTAAATCGCCCTGTAAATGGTATGATGAACACGAGAAAGCTTCTCGGCACAGACATGGTTAATGCCGCAGATGCCGGGCGGAATGATGCGTCGGCACAGATCTGGCGTTTCCCGGAGGGAAAGCACGACAAGAACATTTACAGTGATGCCTCCGGGAAAATGCCTGGCTGGCGGTCTGCAGTCTGGTTGTACTGCAAATTTAACCGGTGCGCAGTATAAAATAACCATCGGGTTTCTCACCCGTGGAATAAACGTAACGCAGAGGCCATTGCATGAAAAAACATAAAACATCCGAGTCACTCATAACCCTGTGCTATATCGCCCTCTACCTCATCCTGGGGCTTTCCCTGTTGGTAAAGCAGCCCTTCGGCAACCCGCCGGACGAGTTTAACCGCTATCTTATCCCGCAGTATATCGCAGAACACGGCACGCTCCCCAATGGCTATGAAGAGAGCATCCGTATTCCCGGATACGGCTTTTCCTATGCTTTCCAGCCTATCCTGCCCTATATGCTCCAGGGCTATGCCATGCGGGTGGTCAGGCTGTTCACAGAATCTGAAGATGCGCTGCTCTATACGGCCCGGGGGGTCAATCTCCTGTTGGGATTGTTTATGGCCTATGTGGTGGCGCTGCTCTCCCGACAGTGGTTCCGGGACAGGCGCTTCGGGTGGATCTTCGCCTTTCTGGCAACTTTTCTGCCCCAGGCTATTTTCGTGCATACCTATGTCAATACGGATTCCTGCTGCATGCTGTCCATTGCGCTCATGCTCTATGGGCTGACCCTGGGTCTGAAGGACGGCTTTTCCGGCGCTTCCTGTATCATTATGGCCGCAGGCATCATACTCTGCGCCCTGTCCTATTACAATGCCTACGGATATATCTTAAGCTGTATTTTACTGTTTTGCGCTTTTTTTCTATCGTTTTCCCATGGCAGGCGTTCCGTTACGGCAAGGGGTCCGTTCTTTTTATCCTTTTCCATGGGGAAAGCCCATTTTGACTATAAAAATTTTCTGAAAAAGGGTGCGTTCATATCCGCCATTGTGCTTTGCGGCATTGCATGGTGGTTCATCCGGAGCGCCGTGCTCTATGAGGGAGATTTTCTGGGGCTGCAGGCCCGCAGTGACTGCGCTTCGCTCTATGCCATTCCCGAATTCCATCCGCAGACCCGTGTCACCTGGCAGAGCCAGGGATATTCCATCTGGAATATGCTAAAGGATTCGGATTTCCTTACCCTCTCCGTACTGAGCTTCATCGGAATGTACGGCCCCATGACCATCGTGACTTCCGTCTGGGTGTATCGGTTCTACAAAGCGCTGTTTGGCCTGGGGATTCTTTTTTGCCTGGCGCTCCCCCGCTCTGCGCACAGACACGGCATAAAAAGGCAGCCCGGACGCAGATGGCTTCGGATATTTTTCCACATGAATATGCTCTTCTGCATCCTGATGCCCTTCCTGCTCAGCCTGATCTATTCCTATTCCACGGACTACCAGCCCCAGGGGCGTTATCTGCTGCCTGCGCTGCTTCCTCTGTGCTTTTATACCGTACAGGGACTGGAAAAGCTGTGCCGCCTGCTGCTTTCCTTCTTCCCGAAGCTGCCCCGGGAGCGTACACTGACTTCTGTGTCCGTTCTGCTTTACGTTTTCATTGTGGGGATGCTGGCGCTGACCATATATGGATATGCTTTTCCATATTACGATGCTCTTTTATGATGGCGTTTCCTTTTCCTGAACCACTGACAAAACCATACGTTTCCTGACACTTTTGGGGGAAATGATATGGGTAGCAGTTTTACTTTATACGGATTTTTGTGCCTCTCTGGCAGACATATTTTATAATCCGTTCTGACACATTGCGCTTCCCTGACCTTTGATGCAACAGAGGACAGCCAGACGCCATCCTCTGTTACAGGCTATCAGCAAATCTGTCGGTTCGAGCTTATACTACATAGCGCCGGAATTTACCGTACTGCACTGGTTAAACGTATATTTCCGGCGTTATGCAGTCGGGTTACCCGGAAATTTTAACTGTCAGGCAGTATAGCTTCATTCAGGCGCTTAACAACGAAATCTTGCGCATTCTGGCAAAATTTTGGTTCCGGCTTGTTCGGGTTAGGCTATATGATAATGCAGACCATCCCACCGTTGCTGTCGTTCACAATCTTCTGCATGGTATCCTGGAGCTTTAACTGGCTTTCCTCCCCTATGACAGCCACTTTTGCCGTAATGCCGTCATTTACCAGCTGTTCTACCGTTTTCCCGAAAATATTTGTATCCCATATCCCCCGCTCCATATCCGCCTGGTTGATAAAATTGATCAGGTCATTGGCCTGTTCCTGGGTGCCTACGATAGGCGCAATCTCTGTCTCGATATTGGCGCGGATCATATGGATGGAGGGGCTGGATGCCCTGATCTTGACACCGAATTTATTGCCGTGCTTAATCAGCTCCGGCTTATCCAGGCTAATCTCATCCTTATCCGGCGTCACCACCCCGTATCCCTTGATGCGCACCATATTCACCGCGTCCAGCACCTTGGCATACTCATGCTTCATTGCCGCGAAGCTTTTCAGCTTGCTGATGAGCTGATACTCGTCCGTGATGGTCTCCCCCACCATATCCGTGAGCATTTCATAATAATATGCCTCCTCCACATCCAGCGTGATGCGGATGGCGCCGTCGGACAGGCTTACCGTATCCGTCTTGCAGCGCCTTATGTACTCACTGGACAGCTCCACAGGCTTATTCAGCACATCCCGTATGGTACTGTAGTCCGGCATCAGTCCCCTGACCCGGGTGATGATATCCTGTTTCATACGGTTCTCCCAGGGCAGCATCTCCACCCATTTGGGCATATAGAATTCCATGGAAGAAATGGGAAATTCATAGAGGACATTTTCCAGCAGCATGTGAATATCCTCTTTCTTCAGCTGCTCACAGTTCACCGTCACTGCAGACACGCCGAATTTCTCGGAAATCTCCGCCGCCACCCGTTTCGCATCCTCCGAATAGGGTTTCTGGCTGTTCACCAGCACCAGGAAAGGCTTGCGAAGTTTTTTCAGGGCCACAATGGTCTTCTCCTCGGCCTCCAGGTAATTCCCCCTGGGAATCTCCCCGAAACTGCCGTCGGTGGTAATCACCAGACCGATGGTGGAATGGTCGTTCATCACCTTATCCGTACCAATCTCAGCCGCCTGAGTGAAGGGAATCTCGTAGTCAAACCAGGGGGTCTTCACCATGCGTTCCATATCCTCTTCCATATGTCCCGCCGCCCCTTCCACCATGTAACCCACGCAGTCTATCAGCCGCACCGACACGGGAATCTCCCCGCTTAAGACTACGCTGGCAGCTTCATTGGGAATAAATTTCGGCTCTGTAGTTGTGATAGTCTTGCCCCCGGCACTCTGGGGCAGCTCATCCTGGGCCCGGTTTCTGGCGTGTTCATCCTCCATGTAGGGCAGCACCATTTCCTCCATGAATCGCTTGATAAAAGTGGATTTGCCGGTGCGCACAGGCCCCAGCACTCCTATGTAGATCTCTCCCCCGGTGCGGTTCTTGATGTCATTGTACAGGTCATATGTGTTTATCGAATCATTCTGCATAGAATAACCTCCTGTATATACTGTTCTATGTATATGCAAAGGACTCCGAACGCATGCCTTTTTTATCCGTCTGCGCCTGATGCAGCGCCCCGCCAAAGCCCCAAAGCCATAAACCAATTCCCAGGCAATCTTTTCATTGAATAATGCCTTTACTTCCGATATAATAAACTTACAGAAAAATCCGGCCGGACAGGCTTTAAACCGGCCATATGCCCATTCGCCTGAAAACCAGGTCAGCAGAAAGAGGAAGCCCCCATGGAGAATACCAGAAAAAACCAGGTCCTGGAGATATTAAACTATTGGAAGACAATAGAATTTCTGGGACAAACCGATATCCCGGAAGAAAGTCCGGAGAACAGGAAAATAATCACCAGGATCAATAAAGGAGAAACCGTCAGCGGCGCCGCCAAAAAGGCGGTCAACAAGATTGAAATTTTCTCAAATCTTGTAACACCCTGCGTCCGGATGGAAGAAATACTGGCTTGCGATGCCGCAAAATACACGGAATTTCCATCCGTTGGACAGGAAGCATCGTTTTGCATCGGCACAACGGACAGAAACAGCGTTGTCGCCTATCTGGAAAGATTTGTGCCAAACCGGGAAGAAAGCCCCGAAGTCGCTTACCCGAAGAAGAGCGCCATAGCCTGGTTCTCTTTTAAGACCGACCTGGAAGGCCTGTATGTGGCAGAAAGCTTTCATCTGTCCCCCATCCTGTGGGCCATCTCGGAATGGGAAAAGAGCCGCGCAGGGCAGAATCACAATTTTTCTTTAAATACCCGGGAATACGATAAAATTGTGGAAAAAATGGACGATGAGCTGCAGGAGAAAAACGTAAGCGAATTTCTTGCGCATGTCTATGACAAGATTTATGCCGAATATGTCAAAAACTTGTTCCCCGTAACGGCTCCCGGCTCCCTGGGATTCCTTCAATATAACAGGTACATAAATGACGAAAAAAGGGATTCGGATGAAGACCCGGCAGACTATGCGGATCTGGGCAAAAGCTTCTTTTTAAACGATATCATTCTTCTGTCGGAGCTGATCGAAAAGGATCTGTTCGGCGATAAGAGCGACTATGAGAAAGAAGTCATTTCCTATATACTGGCAGGCTATGAAAAAACGAAAGGCATGGGGAACCTGGCCCGCACCATCATTTCTCCCGGAGAACCCGAATCGAGTATGCGGAAATTCTTCGCAGAGAAGCTGAACGTAGCCAGGGCTCCCATGGGAAAATGGCCCGCCAAATTCATGCCTGCCCTGATGCAGCAGGTTGCCGTCAATATTGCCATTGACCACACGAATCCCACTCCCATTTTCTCCGTAAACGGGCCGCCCGGAACCGGCAAGACCACTTTGCTGAAGGAGATCGTGGCAAGCAATATCGTGGACAGGGCGCTGCTTTTGGCTGAGAACGGACCGGATCCCGATACGCTTTTTGAAAAGCATTCCTTCACCAAAGGGCCGCTGGAAGCCTGCGGACATTCCTATTTCCAGTACGCGCCCAATTATTATTCCGTCAAAAATGAGAAAATCAACGATTATGGCATGCTGGTTGCCTCCTGTAATAATGCGGCAGTGGAGAATATCACCATCGACCTGCCAAAGGGAAACGATATTCTGGAGAGCCTGGAGGCATCGGACAGCGATGATGCGGCAGTAAAAAAAGGCTTGGAAGAAGTCCGGAACCTGTTCGATATCGGGAAATCAGAGGATGTGGAGACCATCAGGCAGTTTGGCAAGAGCCGGAAAGAACCGGATATCTTCTTCACGCGATACGCCAATAAGCTCCTTGATTCCACAAATTGCTGGGGGCTGGTATCCGCACCCTTTGGAAAACGCTCCAATATTAAGAAATACTGCAATGCGGTATTGAAGCCTTTTGCGGAAGAATATAAGTCAAATGATACGCGGGCTCTGCATAAACAGCAGTTCGCAGCACAGAGGAAGATCTTCCTGAAACAGTATGAACTGGTGGAAAAGCTGAAGAAAGAGCTGGAACAGTTATGCACCGCAGGCGAAGCAATCCCGGCCAAACTACAGGCTCTCCCGGAAGCGGAGCTGGCGAAGCGCATTTCCGAACTGGAGCAGTCAAAACAAAAACTGGCCGCTGATTTAAAGGCCCAACAGGCGGAGCTCATGCACCTTGAGGAGACAAGGCCCACGGGATTGTTCGGCAAACTGAAAGCCTCATCCACCCGGGACGAACTGATCGCCGAACATAAGGAGACGATCGCGGGCATCAAAAAATCCATAAAGGATATTGACCAGATCACGGCGCAGCTCCTCTCTGTACGTAATTACAATCTAATCTTGTCGGAATATTCGACCGGAGATAAGAAAATGGCTCCCATTGATGCCGGGTTTATGGAAAAATACGCTTCCTTTGATGAGAAAGAGGCAACAGACGCCCAGACGACAAATCCCTGGTTTACGGCACAGTACAACAGGGAACGGGAGAAACTTTTCCTCTATGCCTGTAAGCTTCACAAGGAGTTCGCTGCATCCTCAAAATGCATGCGGCACAACATTATCAACCTGCTGATCGCCTGGAACATGTTCGATGAATGCGGCGAGAGAATGCAGTCCGATGACCGCAAAGCCGCCATGCCCGCCATGCTTCAGTCCATCTTTTTGATGACCCCGGTGATCTCGACCACTTTTGCATCGGCGCAGTCTTTTCTGAGCGATATCGAAAAGAGCGGAATCCTGGGCACTCTGATCGTGGATGAGTCCGGACAGGCGCAGCCCCAGATGTCGGTGGGCGCAATGTTCCGATGCCGCAAGTCCATCATTGTGGGGGATCCCAAGCAGATTGAGCCGGTGGTAACCGCAGAGACGGATATGATAAAGCAGCTGTTCACTTCACAGCTTCTGGCGGGCTATAAGGATAAAAAGATATCCGTCCAGGGCTTCGCGGATTATATCAATCCATATGGGACATTTCTCGGTGAGGATGAAGAAAAGGAATGGGTTGGCTGTCCGCTGGTGGTGCATAGACGCTGTATCGATCCCATGTATACGATTTCAAACAGATTATCCTATGACGGAACCATGAAGCAGCAGACCGGCGCCCCAAACGCAAAGAGAAGCGCTACCTTTATTCTGGATAAAAGCTGCTGGATCAACGTGTGCGGAAGTGAAAATGCGGCGGCAAAGGATCATTTTGTGAAAGCTCAGGGCGAAGTCGTCCTGAAACTGCTGGAAGAGAAATTCCGAAAGGATCAGAGCGAAATTCCCAGGCTGTTTATCATCACCCCCTTTACCTCCGTGAAAGAGGGCATGAAAAACCTGATCACAAAATCCGCCCTGTATAAAAAAGAGCCCAGAACCGAAAAATGGCTGAAAGATAACAATGTGGGAACGGTCCACACCTTCCAGGGCCAGGGCACGGACGAAGTGATTTTCCTGTTGGGATGCGATAAAAACGCAACCGGCGCGGCAAACTGGGTGAACAAGAACATTGTAAATGTAGCCGCCACAAGGGCGAAATTCCGTTTTTATATAATCGGTGACAAGAATGTATGGACATGCAGACCTGTCAGAGTGGCCCGCGAGTGCACCGCGGAGCTGATAGAGGCCGCCGATCTGGACGACATTTTGCACCTGCCTGATTCCGCGTCTCAAAACCTCTGCCGGGCAGACAGCGCCGCGCCCCTCCCGGCCCCCAAAGAAGTCGCAATGCAGCAGGCAAAGAACCCGGCGGCAGCACCTGCCCCCAGCGCGGCTCCCACGCAGCAGACAAGGAACTCAGCGGCGGCGCCTGCTCCCAGCGCGGCCCCCACACAGCAGGCAAAGAACCCGGCGGCAGCGCCTGCCCCCAGCGCGGCTCCCACGCAGCTGGCAAAGAACCCGGCGGCAGCAGCGCCAAAATATGGGAATACCGCGGCGAAGAAAGCTGTCTGTCCCAAATGCGGAAAGCCCTTGAGCGAAAAAAACGGTAAATTCGGCAAATTCCTTGGGTGCAGCGGCTTTCCGGGCTGCCGATACACGACCAGCCTCCCCAAATCCAATTAGCGGTTTCACGGCCTAAAAGCGCCCTCGCTTCCATGTCGCGGCGGGCACACGGCTGCACCCTGGTCCAACGGACGCTCGCAGCTCGCTTCCATGCCGGGGCGGACACACTGTTTTTCTCGGATTTTCATACGACAAAGCTTGAAATTCCGAGACAGCTGTGCTTCAGACCGCATGCATCCTGGGGTTTGTATGCCTCATAGCGTGCCGGAACCGGCGCACAATACAATACCCCCATACAGCCGGCTCTTCGCATGAAGATAATGCAATACAGCCCATTGCATGGGGGTTTACCGTATCAGTCAATCTGCGTCAATATCCCCATAAATACCGGTATCCCGGACTCGCAGTCCACAATCATATAGAGAAAAGGCCGGTCCAGATAGACTGTCTTGATGTAGTCTTCCATCACTGCGCCCTCCTCCCTCATTTCCACGGCAGTGGCCGCCCCTGCCTTCGTTCCTCGCTCGTCCACGGCGATGAAAGTCTTGTGCAGCACGCGGCTGATACACAGGTTTCCTTGGGAAGAGCTGCCTATCCCCGAGAAATCCGCCCTGGCCATGTCAAAGGCATCCACCATGCCCATCTCCTGCAGGATATCGCTGAGTTCCGCGCTGTACTCGTTCTCATATTTCGGGATGGCGGCATTCACCTGCAGCTGGGCGGGGTTCGCCAGGATGTTCCGGAGTTTCTCCCCGTCCAGGGTGGCCACATATTCCGCCACGCTCATGCCCTCCTTGGGCAGCAGCGCCGCAAAGGCATATTTCCTGTCCGCGTAATATTTCAGGAACCCCGCGGCATGTTCATCCTCCAGGTACTGGTTCTCCTCGGAGTACATCATCTCCGCCTGCTGGACAGTGCCGTCCTCCTTCGTGAAATCCCCCTCCCGCACTTCGTAGTCATGGTAGATCCGCTCCCACTCCGCGTCGAAAGCCAGTGCGTTCACCAGGTACATCACAGCGTCCATGGGAATCTCGTTCAGGATTTCCTCGATCATGCCCTCCGTGTTGTCCTTCACCCATCCGTTGATTTCCTTCAGGGTGGACTGGTCAAAGGGAGCTCTGCGCGCGCTGGCCCCAAAGGAGTCGGCGCATGCCTGCAGAAACTCCGGCTCCACGGCAAAGCGCTCATCCTCCGTGAACCAGATGCCGTTGGCCATGCTCAGCCTGTAGTTCTCCCCTGCGGGCAGTTCTCCCTGATAGGCAGCCAGGAACGCGGACAGCTCCGGAACAGACATTCCGAAGACCTCCTCCATCTGCCTTAAGGTCTCCTCTTTCGCGCCGCCCCCGGTCATCGCCAGGGCGCTGATTATGGACAGCGGGGAGATCAGCACGTTCTTGCCCGCCTCTATCTCGGCGTACACATCCTGGGGCATGGAGGCGCCTGGCGGGAAAGGATCCTTCGCCTTTTCCATGCAGACCCCCAGCAGACGGAGCCCGAAATCCGCCACTGCCGCGCTTTCTGGCTGAGAGTTTGCCCCATTTTGACTGCCTTTTCCCGTGCCGTCCGGCTGACTCCCGCCTGCCCCGCCGGGCTGGCTGTCCGCCTGGGAATCCTCCCCGTCCGACAAGGCCCCGCTGTCCGCCCCTCCTGACGAAATCCCGTCACCTCCTGAATCGATTTTTGACGACACCGCCACATCCTCGCCCGCACCCCCGGCAGCGGACGGCTCCTCAGCCGTCTGCGCTGTGCCGCTTTGGTCTGCCGCTTCTTCCGGACTCCCGCAGCCGGAGACGGAGAGCAGCAGCCCTGCCGCCAGAAACAGGCTCATTCCCTTCCTGAAAACTTTTTTCATTCTTCCATACTTTTTCATACCTTCCTACCTCCTGGTTTTTCATTTTGCGGTGTAGAAATACCTCTTCTGACCATATGAACGATAAAGAAGCGCAAAAGTTCTTGTATCTTTACAGCATGTCCGGCCCCTTCTGTCCGGCGGTTTCCTCAAAGTTGCTGGCTGAGAAAATTTGCAATTC
>CAJUFB010000042.1 GCA_910585805.1 uncultured Acetatifactor sp. | reverse complement strand
AATAATTTTATACACAGTTTGATAGTCAAAAATAAGCTTTAATCGTCAAAGCTGCAGGACTTTCACAGTAAGAACTCAAAATACAGGATATGGTATTTCCATGTAATGGATATCCCATATCCTGTATTTTATACTGCACGCCGGTTGAATTTGCAGTACAACTCGACTGCAGACCGCCAGCCAGGTACTTTCCCAGAAGTATCAATGTAAATCCTGGCGGTCTGCAGTATAGTGTCTAAATGCGGCAGCCCCTTTCAATCGCCTCCGGTTCGATCTATGGAAAATATCCGCCTTCACCGGCCTCCGCACCGGAAACGCTTTCTCACTCCGCTCTCGTCCAGACCTGCATCTCATTTTCCCCGCGGTTCGCCCACATGTAATAAGGAATAAATTTCAAACGGACAGGCTTTTTGCACGCCGCGCTCCAGGGGCGATACAATCCCTGCCCTTCTGTCTTCTCCTGGCGAGACCCTGACAGTTCAATTGTCTTCACCGGGACCTGACATACCGTTTCATCCCGCACCACCGGTTCGGATGCCGCTTCAACGGAAACCAGATGCAGGTCCTTTCCGTTGTCCGCCTCTTCCAGACAATAGACAACTGGTCCCCGGGTTACCGCTACTCTGCCGATATCCTCCCGGACATTGTCATTTGCCATCATCAGACGTACTTCCATCGGAAAACAAAGCTCTATCAGTTCCTCTTCCTCCCAGTCCTTTTCCACATACAGGTACCCGTCCATTGTCCTTGTCCCGGCTGTTTCCGCGCCTTTGACCGTATAGCTTCCGCACCAGTCAGGAATCCGCAGCGCCAGCTTGAACCTGCTGCCCTTTGCCCTTACCCTGATCTTCACGTTTCCGTTCCATGGAAAACCGGATTCGATACAGACATCCGCATCCTGCCCTTCCACCTTTTTGGTGAGGACACTGCCCACATAAAGATGCACAAACAGTGTGTCCGCATTTTCCGTATATGCGTAAGAGCCAATGGAAGACAGCAGTCTGGCCAGATTCGGCGGGCAGCAGGCACAGCCAAACCATTTCTGCCGAACAGGCTTTACATGAAATTTTCGTTCATCCTTATGGCATGCCTGAGGAGAGACCTCCAGGGGATTGACGTAGAAGAAGCTCTTGCCGTCCAGCGCCATGCCGCTGAGAATGCCATTGTAAAGGGCCCGCTCCATCACATCCGCATACCTGGAATCCGGCCTGATCTGCAGCATCCTCCTGGCAAAAAATACCAGGCCGATAGACGCGCAGGTCTCCGCGTAAGCCGTATCATTGGGCAGATCATAGGAATAGGAAAAAGCCTCTCCCACATGTGTCCCGCCCACCCCTCCGGTAATATACATTTTTTCGTTTACAATATTATTCCAGAGCGTCTCACAGGCACGGTACAGGCTTTCATCCCCTGTAAGCTGCGCCACATCGGCCATGCCGGAATACAGATACACTGCGCGCACCGCATGTCCCACGGCCTCCTTCTGCTCCCGCACCGGCAGATGCGCCTGATGATACTGATAGCGCAGTTCCTTCTCCCCGCCCTTTTTCACGGCTTCCGGATGCTCTCTGTCAAAGTAACAGGGCTGCTTCCCTCTCTCGTCCACGAAAAAACGGCTCAGTTCCAGATACTTTCTCTCTCCTGTGGCCCTGTACAGCCGCGCCAGCGCCATCTCCGCGATCTCATGGCCCGGATAGCCCCTGCATTTTCCTTCCTCTTCTCCGAAATGCGCCGCAATATAATCCGCAAAACGCCGTGCCGCCTTCAGAAGTTTATCCTTGCCCGTGGCCTCATAATAAGCCACTGCGCCCTCCGTCAGGTGTCCGAAACAATACAGCTCGTGGTGATCCCGAAGATTGGAAAAGGTTTTGTCCCTGCCGTTGATGATGTAGTAGGTATCCAGATAACCGTCCTCCTGCTGGGCAGCGCAAACCACATCAATGGCTTCGTCAGCCGTCTTCTCCAACTCCGGATCAGGATACTGAGCCAGCGAATATGCCACTGCCTCGACCCACTTGGAAAAATCACTGTCCTGGAACACAAACCCGTAAAATTGATCCTCCAGATGCTCCGGGTCCTCCGGCAGAGCTTCAAAGCCCCGGAAAGTGTATTTCGGCTCTTCAAAAGCCGTCCCCTTCTCCTTTTTCTCCCGGTTCAGCTTTCCCGCCACCCGGAAATTTCTCATACAGAAGCTGGGCGCCGCCCCTTCCACCCGGTCGTTCAGTGCCTCCCACTGATAGGGGATCACCTCCCTGCGCACAAGATCCATCTCATTTTTCCAGAAAGAATCCGTGAGCTTGATATCCCGCAGCGACAGCGGGACCGACCCGTGCTCTTTTTCCATTGAATGTGCCTTTTCCATAATAATCGTTCTCCTTTCGTCATTGCCTTAGGATATGTACGGGAAAATGCAGGGATGGCGGCATGATGTGAAAATTCAGTCCCAGTCGTCCTCCTCACCCAAAACCTCAACCAGTGCTTCCCGGGCATCCATGATCTCGTCATGGTCATCTCTTTTCAGCGCTGCTTCAAAAGCGCTTATGTAACGGTCAAGTCTGCGCCTGCGGTCTCCCAGCGCCTCCTCGTACATCCGCTCCGCCCTGGTCAGCACCAGCCGGTTCTCCTCGTAGTCCCGGGGCTGAATCTTCAGGTAAGCAAGCTCTTCCATGCGCTTTTTGACTTCTTCCTCTGTCATCTGATTGTCCTGGCCCTTGATGATCATCTTACGGCACTCCCCTGTGGACACCACCGTAACCTCCACCTCCAGAAGGGAATTGATGTCGTAGGTGTAAGTCACATCCACCGCTTCCTGCCCTCTGGAGCCCTTGGGAATGTCGATTTCCAGCTCCCCAAGGAACAGATTGTTCCTGGCAAACCGGCTCTCTCCCTGCAATACTCTGACCCGTACCTTCGTCTGATTGTCCCGGGCTGTGTAGAGCCGCTCCGTGTGACTGGCAGGGATCACGGTATTCCGCTCAATGATGGGACAGAACCTGCCTTCCTCGTACTTTCCTTCCTCGTATTCCACCACCACTTCCGTACCCAGAGTAAAGGAACACACATCCGTAAGGATCACTTCCTTCACTTCCTCCCGACGCTCCTTCATTGCAGCCTGTATCGCGGCACCCAATGCTACTGTCTCATCGGGATTCATCCTGGTATCCGGGAATTTCCGGAACAGACGGATCAGGAAATCCCGCACGATGGACAACCTGGTAGCGCCGCCGATGAGAATCACCTCATCGATATCCGAAAGCTTCAGTCCCGCATCCGCCAGGCTCTTCTTCACAGGCTCTCTGATCTTCATAAGCAGCTCTTCACAGGCTTCCTCATACTCTTTATAAGTGATCTTCTGCTCTATGGTCTCTTCTTTGTATAAAAAGCGGATGGACACCTTATCCGTATCATTGATGGCGCATTTCGCCTTTTCCGCTTCCCGGAACAGCCTGGCCTGTTCCTTTTCGGACAGGTTCTGCAGCTGCAGCTTCGCCTTCTGCAGAAACAACTTCGCCATCACCTCCGTAAAATCCTCGCCTCCCAGGTAATTGTCCCCCGCCACAGCGCGGACTTCCAGAATATTGTGGTACAATTCCAGGATGGACACATCAAAAGTACCGCCGCCCAGATCAAACACCAGGAAGCGAGTGTCCTGTTCCTTATCGTACAGCCCGTAGGCCACCGCAGCAGCCGTAGGCTCGGAGATCATGCGCTCCACTTTTAAGCCCGCCAGTTCCCCGGCGCGCCTGGTTGCCTTTCTTCTCTTATCGTCAAAATATGCAGGCACACTGATGACTGCCTCGGTCACTTCCTCTCCCAGAAAGCTCTCCGCATCCTCCTTCAGGGCACGCAGCACCAGGCTGGAGAGCTCCTCCGGCTTAAAATGTTTCCCGCTCAGACAAAAGTCCCGCTCCGTACCCATGCTCCGCTTGAAAGTCTGAGCCACAGTGTCCGGATACAGGCTCATGCGCTCCCTGGCGGTCTCGCCTACATATACATTCCCTTCCCCGTCCACGCTGACCACGGAGGGCGTCAGATTTTTCCCCAGTCTGTTGGGGATGATCTTCGCTCCCTCTTCCGTGAAATATGCGATCAGGCTGTTTGTCGTACCCAAGTCAATTCCTACTATCATTTTAACCATTCCGTTTCTCTTGTCGTTTTAGGAATTGTCGGAAAATAACTGATACAACTTCTTTAGAGAAAGCCCGGAAATACAAGGAAAACAACTTTAAACTCGTATCAGTTATTTGTAGACACTTCCTTACCCACCAATTTACAGTATAACACAACTGTGCTGTATATTCACGAAAAATTTTGGATTGGAAAAAATTATTAAAGAACATCCTGAAACGCCACATGCCTCACCGCCAGCATATACTCATCCCATGGCTGTACCTCCAGGTTCCGGCGCAGACGCTCCTTTGCTTCCTCCCGCTTTCCCGCCCGGAGCAGAAACAATATCCTGACGCCCTCCATCTCCCTGCATCTGGGGCAATTGCAGAAATGGCATATCTCGCATGCGCTCTCCCTGTCCAGGATTTCCTGCAGTTTCTCCGTCGTCTCCGTATAATAGGCCGCCAGAAATTCCATATGCAGATGCGCTTTTTCCCGGTTATAATACTTGGGCTTGCCGGCGGCCTGCTCCACCTTCAGCCACTCCCGCAGCCGTCCGGCATACTTCCTTCCCCGATTCTCGTCACCACAGAGGATGCAGGCGAACACCGCATCGCAGATTTTTCCCTCCATGGAACTTTCCACCAGGCCGTTCCGGAACATTTTATCGAAAGCGGCCAGAGCGGCGGATTTCTTTCCGAACAGCAGTTCCACCCAGCCTTTGCTGCAATAATAGTTCGGATAGGAAACCACCTCCGGCTTCCTCTGCACGGTGGGAGCCAGGACTCCCTTCATCACGCGCCTTATGTTGCCGGAATGCAGCTCCCATCCCCATTCCCTGATCGTCCGCCGCGCCTTTTCCCGGTCTCCTGCGGCATTGTACAGCTCTGCCAGCTTCTCATAGCGCAGCCATTTATTCTTTTTGTAATATCTCCCATAGATGGCTTCCGCTTCCCCGATCTGCCCCATGCGCAGGTAAAACTCCGCCAGATTGTCCCCGAACCAGTTGCTCCTGTTCTCTCCGGCCAGGCTCTCATACTTCCGGTAAGCTTCCACCGCCTTATCGCAGATCCCCAGCAGGGCATAGAGATTGCCCATATCCGCATAGATTACCGGGGACATCTCCTCATCCATATATAAAATTGCCTTCTTTATAAAAAACAGAGCTTTCTCATAATCGCCCTGATATTTATATACAAAGCTCAATCCGTTCAGCGCATAGGGATTGACGGGATTCAGATACAGCGCTTTCTCAAAATCCGCCCGTGCCTCTTCCAGATGATGGGCAGCCCTGTGAAAGATAGCCCTTTCCACCAGCATAAAGTCATCCGGATAATAATAGAGGTATTCTGTCAGAATGGGCAGGCCCTTTTCGTAGAAACTCCTGTCCCCTCTCTCCACCTGTTTAAAGAAGACATCCCGGAAACTTTTCAGCCTCACATTCAGCATACCGATATCGATCACCTCATGGTCCATCTGAAAAGCATATGCCTCCAGAACCGGGCTCTTTACACCGTTTTTTTCCGCGTCCGCCAACACCTTCTCCAGATCCTCCCGGCGCTTCAGATCCAGATATACCTTGGCAAGGTACTCATATGCTTTGGCAAAATTAGGGAAATACCTCAGACAGATGCCGGCAGTCCGCACCACGCCTCCCGCATTCAGCTGACGCCTGTAAGCTTCCATGGAAGATGCATACGCAGCAAAAATCTGGTATTCCTCCACCAGCCGCTGGGCAGTCTCCAGGCACAGCTCGTACTCCTCCATTTCCGAATAGATCTGCGCTGTCTCCAGCAGGATTCCCACATCCTTTACGGTTCCTGCCAGGATGCTCTCCCCCTCCCTGATGGCCAGCGCGAAATTGTCCTTTTCCCGAAATCCCAGATTATGGTAACACTGCATCCTGATCAAATGGGCCTGACGCAGCCTGTCCCTGTCTCTTTTTTCTTCATTATCGTCGGATTTCTGCGGGTTTTTCATTTTTTCTTCCAGAGCGCTCTCCCACTGTCTGGTCATGTCGATGGCTTCCTCGTACTCACCCTGTTCCACATAGAGCTTTGAGAGCAGTCCCTTGTATTCGGCTGTCTTTTCCGGCGGCAGAAGCTTTTCCAGACTTTCCGCCAGCTGAATTCCCCGGGCAGTCTTCCCGTCCTGCAGATAGCACCAGCACAGCTCCAGCCTGGATTCCCAGCCCGGATCCTCCCGGCACTTCACTTCCAGTTCCTTCTCAATCTCCGCATTGATCCTGGCCAACAGATCAAGAAAGGCATCATCGCTGCCGGATGCAAGGACCTTCTCCGCGCACTTTTTTGCCTTTCTATATTGTTTCTGCGTATAATACCACTCTGTCAAACGTATATTTGCCATATAGTGGGCATCGTTGTCCGCTTTCAATTCCTCGTAAAGACCGGCCGCCCGGCTTCTGTAATCGTTCTCCTTCCCTTTCTCCGCTCCGCCTGTCATCCAGAGCAGCTCGGCGAAATTGTAGCAGATCATCGCGTCCCCGGGATACTTCTCCCGCTCCGTTTCCATAATTCTTATGGCTTCTCCTATATACGCTTCAGCTTCCCCGGACAAAGCCTCCTCTGAAGATTCCCCTTTCCCCTCCGGCTGTCTCTTTTCTCCGGACCACCCTTCCTCCATGGGCTTTTGGCCCTCCCAAAGCCCTTTCCTCACCAGGACATTGGCGCGGCTGATCTCCATGACAGGGTGTCTGATATTCAAAGCGTCCGCGCTCCTTACGCAGTTCTCCGCCTCCTCCAGTTTCTTCTCCTGCAGCGCCTGCCAGCAGCGGTCATAATACTCCAGAAACAGGTCGTAATCCGCATCCTCCGCCCCCTCAAACTGGCTGAATTCCAGATCCTCTCCCCGCTCACATCTTCCCACGATATAATGCACAAAATTGAGCGGAAATTTCTCCCGCAGCGCTTTGGCATCCCTGACAATGGATAGCTTCTGGTCAAAAAGCTTCCAGACCTCCGTGGGAAGCTTGAAATGCTCTGTCAGATAGCCCAACAGCTTCATGCGGCAGTTTTCTTCCTCTTCTATGGAGAAAAAAATATCCTCGTCAAAAAGCGCCTTCCAGCACTCCACGTCCTGTCTGGTCCTGATATTTTTATAGAGCTTCACGGCCTTCTCCAGCCACAGCCCGGAGGGCGTTGTGTCACGGGGCTTCTCCTCCGGCGCTTCCTCCGGCTCCCTGGCATATTTGCAGGCTGTCTCATAAGCGCTGCGCAGACGCTTGAAGCCCTCCGGGTCATCCTCCGGGTTGGTCACGGCCAGTTTCTGCCGATAGGCGTTCCTGATCGCCCGTTCATCCTTCGTGATATCGATTCCCAATATGATAAAGCTTTCCGTATGGTTCATACAACCCCCTGTATCTTTTATGGATCAGGACATCCTTCCCCTGCCCCTCGCCGGGCAACGGCAATGTCTCCATAGCATAAAAGGAGGCTGCGCATCCCAAACGCACCATACGATACCTCATAAACGGTACACCGTACAGCCCACATTTCATGCCGCAGCCCCCACATAAGCCCATTATTTATACCCAAGTCACTGCAGTGACAATGACTTTGTTGCAGTTTACCGCAAACTTCATCCGCCTGCGGTCTATACTCGTGAGCGCATTCCTCTGCCGTTTTTCTGTTTCACATTATGAAACGCTCACTCGTTTTATCTGGCAAAAAGTGATTGATCATGAGTTTAAAATGAAAATTTATCCGCAAAATAGGCATCCAGCTTACTGATCTCCACTCTCTCCTGTTCCATGGAATCCCGGAAGCGGACAGTCACACAGCCGTCTGTCTCGGAATCAAAATCATAGGTGACACAGAAGGGTGTACCAATTTCATCCTGGCGGCGGTATCTCTTACCGATATTCCCTCTGTCATCATACTCGCAGTTATACTTTTTGGACAGTTCCGCGTAAATCTTCTCTGCGCCCTCGCCCAGTTTCTTGGAAAGAGGCAGTACACCGATCTTAACGGGAGCCAGCGCCGGATGAAAACGAAGTACGGTACGCATGTCGCCGCCCTCCAGTTCCTCCTCATCATATGCGGCACACAGGAAAGCCAGTACCACCCTGTCAGCGCCCAGAGAAGGCTCGACCACATAAGGTATGTACTTCTCCTTCTTCTCGTCGTCAAAGTAACTCATATCCTCCCCTGATGTATTGGCATGCTGGGTGAGGTCATAATCCGTCCTGTCAGCGATGCCCCACAGTTCGCCCCAGCCGAAGGGGAACAGGAATTCGATATCCGTGGTACCCTTACTGTAGAAGCAAAGCTCCTCGGGACTGTGGTCGCGGAGACGCATCTCGTTCTCCTTAATCCCCAGGGAAATCAGCCAGTCACGGCAGAAGCCTCTCCAGTACTGGAACCATTCCAAATCCGTACCGGGCGCACAGAAAAATTCCAGTTCCATCTGCTCAAATTCACGGGTACGGAAAGTAAAGTTACCGGGTGTAATCTCGTTGCGGAATGCCTTGCCGATCTGCCCGATGCCGAAGGGAATCTTCTTGCGGGAAGTCCTCTGCACATTTTTAAAGTTTACAAAAATACCCTGAGCCGTCTCCGGGCGGAGATATACCACACTCTTGGCATCCTCTGTTACACCCTGGAAGGTCTTGAACATCAGGTTGAACTGGCGGATATCCGTGAAATTGTGCTTCCCGCAGCTGGGGCAGGGTATATTGTGCTCCTCCACAAATGCCTTCATCTGCTCCTGGCTCCAGGAATCCACGCTCTCCTTCAGCTCAATCCCCTTCTCACCACAGTAAGCCTCAATGAGCTGGTCCGCGCGGAAACGCTCGTGGCACTCCCGGCAATCCATCAAAGGATCTGAGAAACCACCCAGATGCCCGCTGGCCACCCAGGTCTGGGGATTCATCAGGATAGCGCAGTCCACGCCTACATTGTAAGGATTCTCCTGCACAAACTTCTGCCACCATGCCCGTTTTACATTATTCTTCAGTTCCACCCCCAGATTGCCGTAATCCCAGGTATTGGCAAGGCCACCGTAAATCTCGGAGCCGGGGTAGATAAACCCTCTCGCCTTTGCCAGAGCTACTATTTTTTCCATTGTCTTTTCCATCTCGAAACCATCCCTTCTATGCTTGAAATCATCTTTCTGTTTTCGCAGTTTCGTTTCGCGGATCCGTTCCACCCGCCCCGCAGAGCTGCGCCGCTTACTCCAATAAAATATATACAAATCCTTCCGCTTCAGAGGAGCTGATGCTTCCGTCTCCGTTTACCACAGCCCCTTCACTGATGTACGCCACTTTTCCGGGGCAATAGATATCTGCTTTTATATCAGTGACCAGCAGATAATCGCCATCTGACTGCCCCTGAAGGCCTGCATCCAAAACGGAGCCGTCTTTCACGCTTTTCATGGCCGCGTCAGTGTGGAAACCGTTCACCGCCGCTTCCTTCACCGTCCCGTAAAACAGAGTATTCTCCCCGAAACCGCTGCAGCTCTCCCAGTTGTCAAACTTGTAACACACTACCACCTTGCCGCTGCCGTCTTCCACGCTTTCCGTCTTCTCCACAGTCACCGCTTCTTTCCCTGCGGCAGAATTATAGTCCTGCGCCTCCTGAGAAGCCATATTGCCAAGCTCCGCCAGATTATAGTATGACTTGTCGAATTCTCCCACCTGCCATACCCTGACCTCTCCCTCTTTGCTGACGGCAACCGTGGGAACCGTCACCACATCCGGCACCTTCGCCTCACCGCATCCCGCCAGAAACACAATGCAGAACCAGACTGCCAATGCCACCTTTCCTAGTCTCTTCATCCCTTTTACCACCCCGGATCCCGGGTTCTGATGCCTTTCTTTTTGTTTTTCCCATCCGCAGGTGTCTGCCGTATCTGATGCCGGCACCTGCCCGATGCACACCCCGTTTCGGAAAACCGCGTGCTCTTCAAAGATTCCTGTCGGACTCTTTGCTATTGTATCAAAAAGAACGCTATTTTTCAACAAAGAGTTTGCAGAACTTCCAGACTTTTAAAATTTCTGCCGATAAAATGCTGCATATACCGGGCGGCGACATCCTGAAGCTGCTCCAGAACCGCTTCCGTCACGGTAAAGGTATACAGCTTTTCCACCGGACTGGCCGCTATGTACTGCAGAGTGTATACCGTGGACTCCTCCAGCTTCTCATCTCCGGGCAGTAACGGCGCTTCCCTGGAAAATGTCATGGGAAATTCCCCGTTCACCGCCATGGCCTTGCACTCAAAGACACAGCGCACCAGGGGATTCGCCAACGACGGGGCGCAGAGGGCGCGGAGAGACTGATAGAACAGCTTCATCATTTCCCTCTCGTCATTGTTCTCCCTGGTATAATAATCCGTTACCTCCGCAAAATACATGCCGTAGCAGGCTCCGATATAATCTGTCCGCAGCTCCCCGAAATAATTTTGAATATCGCTTTCCGTCAGCGTGTAAGAGCTTCTTCCTTCATAGAGCCGGAAAACTCCGAAGGCAAAAGGATTGGTGCCCGCCGCCAGACGGCTCCCGGGCCTGCGGGCACCTCTGGCAAAGGCGGACACCTTCCCCCTTTCCCTGGTCAAAAGACTGATATGCCTGTCATATTCCCCTACCGGAGTCTGTTTTAATACAATTCCCGTCACTGTTATATATTCCTGCATGGCTGCCTTCTCTCACCTGCCCGCCAGGTATATCCCGAAGAGCATCCTTTCCCCAGCATATGTTCAGTCTGTACCGCCTGCCGAAGGCACATCATCCCTGGCACCCGTGCCATCCGTAAACACTGCTTCTCCAACGAAAGACACATCTCTCTCGTCCCGTCCCGTGCTGTTTACAAAAGAAAGATAGTCTTCAATCCTGCCGCTGTTTTCAAATTGCTTCCAGTATTTTTCTTCCATCTTCGCATCCTCCGTACATTACAGATTTATGCGCTGCCGTTCTCCGCTTTTACAAACGAATGAACCGGAAGCGCATCCATGATATACTTAGAGTCTGCATTTTCGATTTTAATATGCGCGTTCTTAGGTACTGGAAATATCTTTCGGATTGTATCCGAAATTCTTCAGAAGGTAATCGCTGTCCCGCCAGTCCTTCTTCACTTTTACAAAAAGCTTCAGATTCACCTGCATTTCCAGCATCTTCTCGATTTCCTTCCGGGCGTCAGTGCCGATTCGTTTCAGCATCAGGCCTCCCCTGCCGATGATAATGCCCTTATGGGAATCCCGCTCACAGATGATGGAAGCATCGATATGGCAGAGTTTCCCGGTTTCTTTCATACTCTCAATACTGACTGCCACGCCGTGAGGAACCTCCTCCTCCAACAGGCGCAGCGCCTTCTCACGTATCAGCTCCGCCACAATCTGCCGCATGGGCTGGTCCGTGATGGTATCCTCATCAAAAAAAGCATGTCCCTCCGGCAAATACTGGAAAATGCATTCCACCAGTTCGTCCGTATTGTCCCCCTTCAGGGCTGACACAGGCACAATCTCCGCAAAATCCAATTCCCTGCGATAAGTGTCGATAAATGAAAGAACCGCCTCTTTCTTCACAGTATCCGTCTTGTTGATCACGAGGATTACCGGTGTCCTTCCCTTTTTCAGTTCTTCGATGATGTGGCGTTCTCCTGCGCCGATATAATTTGTGGGCTCCACCAGCCACAGGATCACATCGGCCTCCTCCAGCGTATGCTCCGCCGCATTCACCATATAATCGCCCAGCTTGTTCTTCGCCTTATGAATCCCGGGCGTATCCAGGAAGACAATCTGTCCCCTCTCCGTGGTCAGCACCGTCCGGATCCGGTTGCGTGTGGTCTGGGGCTTTGCGGAAGTGATGGCTATCTTCTGCCCGATCAGCTGATTCATCAAAGTGGATTTTCCCACGTTTGGCCTGCCTATCAGGGTGACAAAGCCTGCTTTATACTTATTATTATCCATGATTTTCCTGCCTTTGCGTTTTTTACTACTTCCACATAATACCACATCCCGGGATAAATTACAATCTGGTCCATAATCCGTCCGGCAGATTTCAGGATGTTCATGTTGCAGGCTATTGTCCCGCCTCTTTCGTAAACGGCTCCGCCGGCGCATTCATCTTCAGCTGTTCCTCCAGCCAATCGCAGCGCCCATCTGACGGTACGGATTCCCGGTGAAACAATAAGGTATAAAATTACGGTTCGGCAATACCGTAAAGCCGAACCGTAATATCTGCTTCTGTTTCCGATAAAAGATGTGGCGGTCTTTCGTTATACTTATACTGCAGACCGCCAGGATTTACAGTGATGCCTCCGGGAAAATACCTGGCTGACGGTCTGCAGTCAGGTTGTACTGTAAATTCAGCCTGTGCGCAGTATATATAACGAAAAATCCTAGAAAAGGTTCTCGATCTTCATAAACCTGTCCGCTTCCGCCTTAATCTTCTGCTCATTGCCAACCACACAGAGACAGTCATCCTCCATGAATGCCCGCAGATAGGCCCCCAGGCTGCGGATATCCTCCGGTGTGGCATCCATGACCTCATTTCTCTCCTTCTGGATCATATCCAGGGTAATCCCCCTGAAATAAGCCTCTCTGGAACGGCGGCCCTTTCCTGCTGCCGTCAGAGGCATATCCAGCTGGCTGAAGGTACCGATGATATACTGGGTCATGGTCCGCTCGCCGGCATCATAGTTTTCTATAAAATCTGCCGCGTTTTCGTACACCTCAATGGTCTGCCCCAGATTCGGATCCCGGTAGGATACGAAGTAGCAGTCGCCGGTCCTGCCGAAACCGCACATACAGCCATAAGCTCCGCCCTTGACACGGATATTAGTCCACAGATATTCATAGCCCATCATCACATTCAGAACCTTCAGCGCGCCCCTGTAAGGAAGACCTTTCTTCATGAAATTCCCGGCACGGCATACATACTGTACCTGTCCCGGTGTCATGAAGCCTTCATTCTTTTTCGATACCTCAGGTACATATTTTTCCTTCTTCACCTCACAGGTGTACAGCTTCTCCTTCAGCTTCGCCACCGCAGGCTCCAGACTTTCAAATGCCTTCTCGTCTCCGGTAAAGTCTATCAGAAGATTTTCGGGACGGAAGATCATCCTGCACAATGTCTCAAGACGCTGCGCCAAAAGCTCCTTTTTATCCTCATATTCCTTCTCCAGAGCCGATGTCAGACGATACTGGGATATTCCGGCCAGTTCCTCATTCAGCGCATACCTTGCGTCCCCATAGGAAAGCGCTCTTGAGATCGCCACACTGTGGCCGGCTGCCAGCATATATTCCTGCAGCCTGGAATTATTCTCCGCCAGGATCTCCTTCAGTCTCTTTGTATCCTGCACATGACTGGTGAGTATCAGCTCCTCCATCAGCTCCATGGCCCTGTCCAGATTGTCGTAGAGGGCTTTGGTGCTGATCTCCATCGTTGCCATATCCTGCTCCGGATCCTGTACATTGACGTAATTATTGCATGCCACGGAAATCTCCCCTGCTGCCAGATTGATCTCATTGCTCAGCTCCGCATAAGTGTAATGCGCCGTATCCACATGGCAGAACACATTCTGAAGGATTCCGATATAAGGGAAATACTCCGCCGGCACATCCTTTACCCGAAACATCAGCCGCAGATATCCGATACCGTTGGTAAACACATTGTGATACAGAGCCGGAATTCCCGCCAGCGTCCGCTCTTCATTGTACAGCGGCGCCGCCTCCCTCTTCATGTCTTCTCTGTTCAGAAGCGGGATCCTCGCCAGATCCTCCGGCGTATCCTCGTTCTCTCTGAAAGCATCCAGGGCTTCCATTGTATTGCGTATCTCAGTCAGCTCCTCCTGGGACATCTGTGCCTTCTTCTCCGCAAGGGCGGCTCTGAGCGCATCCTCCTCAGCCTTCGCAAGCCCCTCCTTCGGCTGCAGGATGACCATTGCGGCATGGGTATTATCCAGAAGATACTTCTTCACCAGAGCTTCGAAATACCCTTCTTCCACCCGCTGGCGCAGCTTCGCATAAGTATCATTCGCCTCTATATGGATGAACGGCCTGGCATCATCGTACATCCAGCTGCTCAGAGCGTTCAGTCCATACATCAGCCCCTTGGGAAAGCTTCCGAAATCCGCCTCTCTGTACTTGAATTCAAAATGATTGATAGCCGCCAGAAGCGCTTTCCTGTCAAATCCGTCCCTGACGATCCCCTCAAGCACCTCCCTGATGGTATCCTTAAATTCCTCTTCCCGGTCCGCTGAAGTACCCTTAGCCACCACGCTGAAACAGGGCTGCTTTAAGTCATTATCATACATACTGTATACATCTTTACCGATCCCCTTGTCGATCAGCGCTTTCTTCAGCGGCGCCCCCGGAACCGTACACAACACATAATCCAGGATCTGGAAAGCCACATAAAGCTCTCTGTCAAGGGTATCTCCCACAGACAGATTCCATGCAAGATAGGTATTTTCATCCACATTCTCGCCTTCGCTGATGGGGAATTCCCTGACTCTGCGCACAGGCGCGTCAAAGGCCGGCTCGGTGCTCACCTCGGAATCCACCTTCAGCGCATCATAAGCGGAGAGATAATGCTCGTCAATAAAGTTCAGCTTCTCCGCCATATCCATATTGCCGTACAGATAGATATAGCTGTTGGAAGGATGATAATAGGTCCTGTGGAAATCCAGAAACTGCTCATAGGTCAACTCCGGAATCACCTTCGGATCTCCTCCGGATTCGCAGCCGTAAGTGGTATGAGGATAGAGCGCCGTGGTAATCTCCCTGAACAGTACGGAATCCGGCGAAGAGAACGCTCCCTTCATCTCATTATATACTACGCCATTGTAGGACAATTCCCCGTTTTCATCCAGTTCGTAATGCCATCCCTCCTGGCGGAAAATGGCTTCATTTCTGTAAATATTCGGATAAAATACCGCATCCAGGTACACATGCATCAGATTCTGGAAATCCTTGTCGTTGCAGCTGGCTACCGGATACACAGTGTGATCCGGATAAGTAACGGCATTCAGAAAGGTATTGAGAGAACCCTTTGCCAGTTCAATGAAGGGATCCTTTATGGGGAATTCCTTCGATCCGCAGAGCACGGAATGCTCCAGGATATGCGCCACGCCGGTGGAATCCTTTGGCGTGGTGCGGAACCCGATATAAAATACCTTGTTGTCGTCGTCATTGGAAACCAGGGCCACCCTGGCGCCGGTCTTTTTGTGCCGGCACAGGATCGCCATACTGTTGATATCCGCAATCTCCCGTTTCTCAATGACCTCGTAGTTTGTCAGTTCTTCTACTTTCATTTTAATGCTTCTCCTCTCATGCTTTCCGTTTCTTTATAGAAATTGTGCAGAAACAACTTGTACTTTTACAGGGCAGCCAAAGCCAGCTTACTCACCGACAGTTCCTGGATCACATAACCCTGTCTTTCCTTTTCCCCGGGCGGCACGCTGGCCAGTTCCTCCACGGTAAGCTGCCTGGTCACGTAACGTTTTTTTCTTTCCGCTCCTGTCTTTCCGCCAGCGCCTTTAACCCCAATCCCCAAAAAAGGCTTTTTCTCCTCGATCACGATCACCCGCACCTTCGCCTTCATCTGTCTGTAAAGCTTCACCAGAAAACTGTCCGGTGTCAGATAGTAAAGGTGCGTCTCCAGCGTATCCCCCAGATCCGCTTCCGGAAGAATATACTTCTGCACCACCAGCCGGAATTTAAACAGGATCTCTTCCTCCTCCAGAAATTCCCCGAAAGTATACTTGCAGCCCACGTAAATCCGGGCGGTATCCTGTACGCTGTATTTATAATCTTCATAAACTGTCTTTTGCATACGCTATATCCTCTATCTGAAAACCGCTCATCCTCATGGCGTCCTGAATGGAACGCAATGATATCCCTGTCTCCCGGGCAAGTTCCTCCGGCGTTACCTTCCGGCGCAGTTCCTCCGCCAGCTCCCTGGCCCTGTCCGCCACTTTGTTCACCTTATCGGCTACTTTTCTGTCTCTCTTATCCTGGTCGGCATTCTCCTGGATCAAAGCTTCCATGGCATCCATAATGCCCTTCACCAGCATGCCCTCCGCCTCATCGGGCTTCCCTGCCTGTGTCAACCCGTCCGCTTTTGCCTGCATCCTGCTGCCTGCGGGTCCTCCGGCTCCTGACATAAGCATCTCCACCCCCGTCGCCAGAGCCACGTTGCCCTCTCCGATCAGATCCTCCAGAAGGATCCCCTGTCCCGAATAAAGCTTCGCGATATCCGCCACATCTTTCAGATAACTCTCCGTCAGACGCTGCCCCGCCACCCTGTCTCCTGCCATGGCAGAAATGGTATATGCCCGCCTCTCCCCGTCGCTGTATACCGGAAGCGCCTCCAACCCGTCCAGATAGATCTGAAGATAACTCCGCTCCTCTTCCGTCAGCCCGGCATCCGGGTCCACAGGCTCCCCTATGCCAACCTTATGTTTTTCCAGATAGTCATACACCATCTGAAGCTGTGCATCATTGAATTCCAGGTCGGAAAATTCCTCCTTCACCTGCTCCTCGCTGATACAGTTTCCCTGTTCCCTGGCAATCCGCCGTATACGCTGCAGGCTTTCCGCAAACGCCGCTTCCCTGGATACCATTCCGCTCTCCTCCCTTGCCATACAATCTCCGGATCCCTTCCGTAATATTCGCACACTGCCGTCCCCTGCCCATTGCCGGACCGCCAGAAAGCGCCGTCACCGCGGACCGCATCCTGCCTTACCGTGAAAGTCCTGTATCCTTCCCTGCGGAAATCTCACAGTCCGAATAAGCTCTCTTGCTTATCCGCCAGGACAGCCGTGCGCCAAACCCGCATGCCCCTACGATTTATGAGGCAAAACGGATCAGCCCGCTGCATGAGGGTCTACTGCACATGTGTATGGGTAAACAAATGCTGCTGACAATATTCATAATTCCCGTTGCACTTGGAGCAGAAGCGAAATTCCAGGCTGGGGTCATCGTCCTCCGTCTGTCCGCAGATAGCGCATTTGTGCTTCGTCACCCGGGAATTGCGCCTGATATCCTGTTTGAATTCCGCCCTCCGCTTCATCTGCTTCGGCGACATATGGATATGGCTCCTGGACGTAAAGAAGAAAATCACAAAACTGAGCAGCGAGGATGCAATGGCAATCCTGGTCACAAGGCTTCCCGCAAACAGGAAATCATATACCAACACCAACCCATACAGAATGCCCAGCCACTTTACTTTCACCGGGATAATGAACATCAGCAGCACCTGAACCTCCGGGAAGGTGGCGGCAAAGGCCAGGAATATGGACATATTAATGTAATAAGTGCTGAAATAAAGTGACGCAATCGTGGAAATATAGCTCAGGTTCATGACGGGTCCGCCCACAAAATACTCGATGGCCAGCCATACGAAACTTCCCAGCACGGTAAAGAGCATACCGGACAGCAGATAGACGTTATACCGGTAGGTTCCCCACGTACGTTCCAGGCTGGTGCCTATATTATAGTAAAACAACAGCATAATGATCGTAAACGGGTCAAGTGAAGACGGCGGTATAATGATCCATGTAAATATTCTCCATATTTGCCCGTGCAGGATCGCATATGGATTCAGTGTCAGATACAAAAGGAAATCCGCATTGACCAACTCTATAAAGTAGCCCACTACATAACACAGGATCAGAATTAACGACAGATTGCTGATGGCATACTTTCCAAACCTTTTCTCAAATTTACTCATCGCACCCACTCCTTCTTCTTTCTCCTAACATTTTATCATTCCCCATTCCATAAGTAAACCGGACTTTTCCTTTTTTAATATAAAAATCTTAATTTTAATAAATTTTTCACAGCTTTTGGTATTTGCAATTTACCTTTTCATGTACTATAATGTCTTAGAATGTCACGGAATGCCGACATGAAATTACACCTGCGTGTACAGGAACGGGCTCACATACCCCCTGCGGGATGCCCGAAGTAAAAAGATGAAACCGGGCGGAAGTCTCTTCTTTTACAGAGAACGCCCGGTGAACCCTGTACTCTGAATTCAACTGTAAATATATTATGAGTGAGCACTCTGCAGCAAATACGGAAAATGACAGAGCGATATGCTCACGAATATAGGAAGGATGATTTGCATGGAACTTACTGACAAAACTGTAGTTGAGGCCAACGCCCCTCTCGGCAATGACAAAGTATTGCCTGGCGATGCCAACACACTTCTTGGCGATGCCAACACATTTCTTGGCATTGATATAGGCTCCACAACAGTTAAGATCGCGATTCTGGACCAACAGCACCATATCCTGTTTTCCGATTACGAGCGGCACTATGCCAACATCCGGGAGACCCTCTCCGGATTGTTGGAAAAAGCCCGCAAACAGTTGGGCAATATAAATTTTCACCCCATGATCACAGGTTCCGGCGGACTGACCCTTGCAGGCTGTCTGGATGTACCCTTTATTCAGGAAGTTATCTCTGTAGCCTCCGCACTGAAGGAACTGGCTCCCAGGACCGACGTGGCTATTGAGCTGGGCGGCGAGGATGCCAAAATCATTTACTTTGAGGGCGGCAATGTGGAACAGCGCATGAACGGCATCTGCGCCGGGGGCACCGGCTCCTTTATCGACCAGATGGCTGCACTGATCCAGACAGACGCCTCCGGCTTAAACGAATATGCGAAAAATTATAATTCACTCTACACAATCGCGGCCAGGTGCGGCGTTTTTGCAAAGACGGATATCCAGCCCCTGATCAATGAAGGCGCCACCAAGGAAGATCTGGCGGCCTCCATCTTTCAGGCTGTGGTAAACCAGACCATTTCCGGCCTTGCCTGCGGTAAGCCTATCCGCGGGCATGTGGCTTTTTTAGGCGGACCCCTGCACTTTCTGTCGGAACTGAAGGCCGCTTTTATCAGGACCCTGAAGCTTGACGACGAGCATGTGATTGATACGGACAATTCCCACCTGTTTGCGGCTATAGGCTCCGCTCTGAACGCAAAAGAAGAAGTCTCCTGTACCATGGACGAGATGCTCCGCAGGCTTTCCTCCGAAATCAAAATGGAATTCGAAGTAGAGCGTATGGAGCCGCTCTTTGACTCCCAGCCGGCCTACGATGCCTTTAAGGCACGCCACAGCCGCAACCACGTAACCACAGCCGACCTGGCTTCTTATAAGGGCAATGCGTTCCTTGGCATCGACGCCGGCTCCACCACCACCAAGATCGCCCTGGTGGGAGAGGACGGCTCCCTGCTTTATTCTTTCTATTCAAATAATGACGGCAGCCCCATGAAAACCGCCATCCGCTCCCTGAAGGAAATCTACGGTCAGCTTCCCGAAGACGTGCATATCGTCCGCTCCTGCTCCACAGGTTACGGCGAAGCCCTGATGAAGGCCGCCTTCCTCCTGGATGACGGGGAGGTGGAGACCGTGGCCCATTACTATGCAGCCGCTTTCTTCAACCCCGAGGTGGACTGTATCCTGGATATCGGCGGCCAGGATATGAAGTGCATCAAGATTAAGGACCAGACCGTGGACAGCGTGCTCCTGAACGAGGCCTGTTCCTCCGGATGCGGCTCCTTTATTGAAACTTTTGCAAAATCCCTGAATTACAGCGTGGAAAATTTTGCGGATGCCGCCATCTTCGCAGAGCATCCCATCGACCTGGGCACACGCTGTACCGTGTTCATGAATTCCCGTGTGAAACAGGCCCAGAAGGAAGGCGCAAGCGTAGCCGATATATCCGCCGGCCTGGCTTACTCCGTCATCAAGAATGCATTGTTCAAGGTAATCAAGGTTTCCGATGCCTCCGAGCTCGGCAGACAGATTGTAGTCCAGGGCGGTACCTTCTACAATGACGCAGTACTCCGAAGCTTCGAGAAAATCGCCGGATGTGAGGCAATCCGTCCGGATATCGCCGGTATCATGGGCGCCTTCGGAGCAGCCCTCATCGCAAGGGAGCGCTACGAAGCCGGATATGAGACCTCCATGCTCTCTTATGAGAAAATCTGCGCCCTGCAATACGAGACCAGTATGGCAAAATGCCGCGGCTGCACCAACAGCTGCCGGCTTACCATCAATAAATTTTCGGGCGGCCGTCAATACATCTCCGGCAACCGCTGTGAGAGAGGCATCGGCGGCCAGAAAAATGCCCATAACGTGCCCAATCTGTATGAATATAAGCAGAAACGCCTGTTCTCCTACGCCTCCCTGGAGGCGGACAATGCCCCCAGAGGGGTGGTGGGGATTCCCAGGGTGCTGAATATGTACGAAAATTACCCTTTCTGGCATACCTTTTTTACCAGACTGGGCTACCGCGTCCTGCTCTCCCCCGGTTCCACCCGCAAGATTTACGAGCTTGGCATCGAGTCCATTCCCAGTGAATCCGAATGTTACCCCGCCAAGCTTGCACATGGACATGTGGTATGGCTGATTCGGAAAAATGTGGATTTTGTATTCTATCCCGCCCTGTTCTATGAGAGAGACGAGGTAGATGGGGCAAATAACCATTACAACTGCCCCATTGTCACCTCCTATTCCGAGAATATCAAGAACAATGTGGAAGAAATCAGCAGCGGCCAGGCAAAACTGCGCAATCCCTTCATGTCCTTCCGCGACCTGGATACCGTGACGGAAGCCCTGCTGAAGGAATTCAGGGAACTGCCCCCGGGAGAAGTACGGGCAGCGGCTGCCGCAGGCTGGACAGAGCTTGACAACGCCCGGAAGGATGTACAGAAGAAAGGCGAAGAAGTCCTGCAATACCTGAAGAAAACCGGAAAGCGCGGCATTGTGCTGGCAGGACGTCCCTACCATATTGACCCGGAGATCAACCACGGCATTCCGGAGCTGATCACTTCCTTTGACATTGCCGTGCTCACAGAGGATTCCATCTCCCACCTGGGCTGCCCCGAGAGGCCGCTGATCGTGTCCGACCAGTGGATGTACCACTCCCGCCTCTACGCCGCCGCCAGCTACGTGAGACAGCAGGAGAATCTGGACCTGATACAGCTGAATTCCTTCGGCTGCGGCCTGGACGCGGTCACCACCGACCAGGTCAATGATATTTTATCCGGTTCCGGCAAAATCTATACCTGCCTGAAGATTGATGAGGTAAATAACCTGGGTGCCGCCAGAATCCGGGTGCGCTCCCTGCTGTCCGCCATCCGGGTACGGGAAAAAACCGGGAAACACCCGGTTCCTCATTCCGCCGCCATCGAAAAAGTGGCCTTCACCGAGGAAATGCGGGGAAGCTACACCATCATCTGCCCCCAGATGTCGCCCATTCACTTCGAGATTATGCAGCCTGCTTTCAATGCCTGCGGCTATAATTTCGTTGTACTGAATAACGATAACCGTCATTCCGTAGATGTTGGCTTAAAATACGTCAACAATGACGCCTGCTATCCGTCTCTCCTGGTGGTGGGACAGATTATGGAAGCCCTGCAGTCAGGAAAATATGATCTGAACAAGACTGCCATCATCATGTCACAGACAGGGGGCGGCTGCCGTGCTACCAATTATGTGGGCTTCATCCGCCGGGCTTTGAAGAAAGCCGACATGGAACAGATTCCCGTCATATCCCTGAACCTGGCAGGAATCGAGAGCAACCCCGGCTTCCATATCAATGCCGATCTGCTGCTGCGGGCTGCCGTGTCCGCGGAGTTCGGCGATATCTTCATGCGCTGCGTTTACCGGATGCGCCCTTACGAAGCGGAGCCGGGCAGCGTGGATGCCATGCATAAAAAGTGGCTGGCAGTGGTTCAGGCATTTGTGGCGGAAAAACATATCAGCCTGCGGAAATTCCGTAAACTGTGCCGGGAAATCATCCGCGATTTTGACCGGATTCCTCTCCGTAAAATCCGCAAACCCAGAGTAGGCGTAGTGGGCGAGATCCTGGTGAAATTCTCCCCGGCAGGCAACAACCACCTGGTGGAGCTGCTGGAAGCGGAAGGCGCGGAAGCCGTGGTGCCCGACCTGATGGATTTTATGCTGTACTGCTTCTACAATCAGATTTACAAGGCAGACCACCTGGGGATGAGCAAAAAGGCCGCCCGCCTTTCCTCCCTTGGAATATGGGCCATCGAACACATCCTGCGGGGCACAATGACGAAGGAATTCCGGAATTCCAGGCACTTTACACCGCCTACTCCCATACGGGATATCGCATCCTATGCGGAACCCATCGTGTCCATCGGCAACCAGACCGGGGAAGGATGGTTCCTCACCGGGGAAATGGTGGAACTGATTCACGAAGGGGTGCCGAATATCGTATGTACACAGCCTTTCGGATGCCTGCCCAACCATGTGGTAGGAAAAGGCGTCATCAAGGCGCTGCGTAAGGCCTACCCGGAATCCAATATCGTGGCCATAGACTATGATCCCGGCGCAAGCGAAGTAAACCAGCTGAACCGTATCAAGCTGATGCTGACCACGGCGCAGAAGAACCTGGTGAAATAAATCTTCCTGTCAGTATTTCATCGCTGATTCATCTGTGAATATAGAAACGGCGGAACTTACGGAAGGAACCTGTTGGGCAGCAGCGGCATCACAAGATATATCGTAATGCCGGATGCTGCTTCCCGACAGGCTTTTACAATGGTCCTTCATGCACCCGCCCCGCATGAAAGCCAGAAGCGCGAATATCCTCTATGCCGGCTTCATGATGTCTGCCGGCCTGCCTTTCCTGAAAAGACCGGGCGCTAAACACCGGATTTCGGAATGTTCACCTGCTGCCCGATGCCGATTCTGTCGATATCCGTAATCTGCGGATTGGCTTCCTGCAGTTTCTGCAGGCTGACTCCATGCCTGACGGCGATGCCGGAAAAGGTATCTCCCGGCTGCGCTGTATAGCCGTCCATAGTTATTACAATATATTCGTCACCTCTGTTTAAGCCGAACATGGCGTAACCGTCATTCGTAATCCGGAAGCTTCCTTCCTGCTGCAAATTTCCTCCGGCCTCATTATAGGAATACAGTATCGCATGCTTTCCCGCATTTTCCTCTCCCAGGGCCATATGCACATTTACACGGCAGGGGTAGTTTTCCTGCTCCGCCATACGGAACTGTTTGACAATCGGATAGCCCTGAATCCGGCTCACGGCATCTTCCGGAATCTCCGCGTCAAAGATGACTTCCATATTAATCGGCCCGTCCGCTGCCGTCACATCCATTCCGCTTACGCTGAAGGTAACGCCGTTTGAAGTATGCAGCCCCAGAGTTGCGTTCTTTCCTGACATTTTCTCCAGAATGCCCTCCGGAACCGTAAACCTGTTTCCCGCCGAAAAATTGACATTCTCTCCCTTTCCGTTTGCAATCGCCGCATCCAGTCTCTCCAACATAATCTCCCAGTCATCCGTTGCCTCTTCATAAGCGCCCTGGCCCAGCAGTATCCCCTGCATACCTGCCGCCTCTACCGGCTGTCCCGGCTGCATCAGTGGTACAAGCACTGATATCAGCCACAGAAGCGCCGTTTTCGTTCTTCTTTTCTTCATCTAACGTTTCCTCCGTTTCCTCAATAATAGCCTCCCGGAATCTTCAGACCGCTTATCACGCGGCTTCCCGGAAACCGTTTTGCCGATTTCCCCGCTTTTTCTGCCGCCTGGTTTCCCGGCAGCCTGATTTTACCTGTCTGAAATTCCGAGAGCCTGTCAGTATACCTTCAACAATCCCTGCCGACACCATACAGGCATGCTCGATTTTCCTGCCCGGGCTGCGGAACGGTCCCCGGAAAATGTTTCAGGCTTTGCGCTTATACTCGTGAACGCATTTAATTGCCGCTTTCAGCTCCGGATTGCCGCGATGCGTTCACTCGTTATATTCTGCAGACGGCAATTATTTGCGTTTGTGGGTATAAATTGTCATATCTCGCTATCATTATGCCCAACAGTAAAGATATTATCAATTTTTAATCAAATTTGAAAGCAATCTCACTCGTTCAGAAACACGGATATTCCATTCCAAAAGAGACCTGAGGAAAGACTTCATAAATAAACTTCGTAAAAGGCATTTCAAAATTAAAACGGGCGTCCATGCACCGCTTACTGCGCACAGACGCCTTCTCGTATTGCCGGGAATCAGAACTTCCTTCCTTAACTTATACTCGCGCTCAGAAACATTTGCCAACGTAAATGTATAACGAGTGAGCGCTTCCGCGACACAGGACAAAAGAGCGGCAAAGGAAAGCGCTCACGAGTATAACTGGCTCTCCAGTACCTTCGCAGCCTCCGCAATGCAGTCCGGAATGCCTGCCGGGTTCTTGCCGCCGGCCTGGGCCATGCCCGGCTTTCCGCCGCCGCCACCGCCTACTTTAGGGGCGATGCCCTTGATCAGGTTCCCCGCATGGGCACCTCTGGAAAGCGGCTCCTCCGTAGCCATTGCTATCATGTTCACCTTGCCTCCCGCATTGGACAGCAGAACAATCACACCTTCGCCCAGCCTGCCCTTAAGCTGGTCGCCCAGATCCCTGAGTCCGTTCATGTCCACGTTATCCACACTGGCAGCCAGAAGCTTCACGCCCTTCACTTCCTTCATATTGTCCATCACATCCCCAAGGGCTTCCCGGGCGGCTTTTGCCTTAATGGACTCCATTTCGGAAGAAAGCGCCTTCACTTCCGCCATCACATGCTCACATTTCTCCACCAGATTTGCCGGGGTGGCTTTCAGGACTTTTGCCGCCTCCTCGATGGTCTGCTCCAGTCCTTTATAATAAGCAAATACACCGTTTCCGGTCAAAGCTTCAATCCTGCGGACACCTGCTGCGATGCCGTTCTCCGACAGAATCTTGAAAGCCGCGATGGAAGCCGTATTGGCCACATGGGTTCCGCCGCAGAGCTCTACGGAGAAATCGCCCATCTTCACCACGCGGACTTCCTCGCCGTACTTCTCGCCGAACAGTGCCATGGCCCCGGTCTTCCTTGCATCCTCTATCCCCATCACTTCCGTCACTACGGGAAGATTCGCGGCAATCTGCTCGTTAACCCTCTTCTCCACCCTTTCCAGCTCTTCTTTTGTCATGGCCGCAAAATGGCTGAAGTCAAAGCGCAGACGCTCGCCGTCCACATAGGAACCTGCCTGTTCCACATGGGTGCCAAGCACCTCCCTGAGCGCCTTGTGGAGCAGATGGGTAGCACTGTGGTTTTTACAGGTATCACTCCGCTTCACCTCGTCCACGGTAAGGGTGGCAATATCTCCCACCTTGAGCATCCCCCTGGTAACGGTACCGATATGCCCCACCTTGCCGCCGAGAAGCTTTACTGTATCCTTCACCGTGAAGCTGCCGTCCGCCGTCGTGATTACACCCGTGTCCGCATTCTGTCCGCCCATGGTGGCGTAGAAGGGCGTCTCCTCCACGATGACAGTGCCTGTCTGCCCGTCTGTCAGCGCCTCAACCAACTCACTTTCCGTGGTCAGAACGGTGATTTTTGAATTGTGCTGCAGCCTGTCATATCCCACGAACCGGGTGGTGACAGACGTGTCGATAGACTCGTACACAGTCACGTCCGCCCCCATGTAATTGGTCACTTTTCTTGCCTTGCGGGCAGTCTCTTTCTGATGCTGCATGCAGACACCGAAACCTGCCTCGTCAATGGTGAATCCCTTTTCCTCCAGGATTTCCTGTGTCAGGTCCACAGGGAAACCAAATGTATCATAAAGCTTGAATACATTCTCTCCTGAAAGTTCGACAGCGCCGGCCTCTTTCATCTCCGCTTCCATCTGCCCCAGAATACTCAGTCCCTGGTCGATGGTCCTGTCGAATTTGTCTTCTTCCTGGGTAAGCACGTTCAGGATAAAATCCTTCTTCTCCTCCAGTTCAGGGTAGCCGTCCTTACTCTCGTTGATCACGGTCTCGCTGAGGGTGGCCATGAACTTGTCCTGAATGCCCAGAAGCCTGCCATGCCTTGCCGCACGGCGAATCAGGCGGCGGAGCACATAGCCCCTTCCCTCGTTGGAGGGCAGGATGCCGTCGCTGATCATGAAGGTGGTGGAACGGATATGGTCGGTAATCAGACGGATAGACACATCTTTCGCCGCGTCCGTTTCATATTCCACCCCGGCAATCTGACAGATTCTGTCACGGATGGCCTTCATGGTATCGATGTCGAACACGGAATCCACATCCTGCACCACCACGGCCAGACGTTCCAGGCCCATGCCGGTGTCGATGTTCTTCTGGGCCAGTTCCGTGTAGTTGCCATGGCCGTCATTGTCAAACTGGGTGAAAACGTTGTTCCACACTTCCATAAAACGGTCGCATTCGCAGCCCACCTTGCAGTCAGGCCTGCCGCAGCCGTATTTCAGTCCTCTGTCATAGTAAATCTCGGAACAGGGACCGCAGGGGCCTGCGCCATGCTCCCAGAAATTATCGCATTTTCCGTTCTCGTCCCGGTAGAAGCGGGTGATTTTCTCCGCAGGCACGCCGATTTCCTTCGTCCAGATATCGAAGGCCTCATCATCCTCGCTGTAGATGGAAGGATACAGCCGCTCCGGGTCCATGCCCACCACTTCCGTCAGGAACTCCCAGCTCCAGCGGATGGCTTCATGCTTGAAGTAATCGCCGAAAGAAAAGTTGCCCAGCATCTCGAAAAAGGTCAGATGCCTTGCGGTCTTGCCCACGTTCTCAATATCGCCGGTGCGCACGCACTTCTGGCAGGTGGTCACCCTGCGCCTGGGCGGTATCTCCTGCCCCGTGAAATAGGGCTTTAAGGGCGCCATGCCGGAATTGATGATCAGCAGACTGTTGTCATTGTGGGGCACCAGAGAAAAACTCTTCATCTTCAAATGTTCCTTGCTCTCGAAAAATTCCAGGAACATCCTTCTCAATTCATTTACACCATATGGTTTCATGTGTTCTTCCTCCAAATCTATTGTGCATATATGTTTAAAAACCGCCGCATTGATAGTGGCTTTGTTGCAGTTTACTGCAGATTTCATCGACATGCAGTATATATTATAGCATGAATTCTTATTTTGTATAGTAAAAATTTAATATGCTTTCCCGTACTGCTGTTCACGCCCGCATAATCATTCAGCCAAAGCAAAAGTCCCGGCTTACAGAAAAATTCCCCGGGCCGATTCTTCAGCCCAGGGAAATAGTAACATATTTTCCAATCCGATTCAACTGTTTCCTGTGTTTCCGTCCGTCTCTGCGCGCCACTTCCGTCTCTGTTCGCTGTTTTCGTCTCTATGCGCCCTGTCATTCGCCCATGATCACTATACCGTCCATGGCAACCCGGACAATGGAGGACGGGTCAATGGCAGTATCGAAAGAGGCTCTCATATCCACATCAATCTCTCCGTCGCCGTATCCCATTGCGCTCAGCAGCACGGTGGTCTGAGTCTGGGTGCCGTCCGCAAAGCCGATTGTAATCTCATGGCTTCTGTACATGCCCCATATCGAAGATACTTCCCCCTGATAGGTTCCTTCCAGAGTCAGATATACCGTCAGGGGCGACACATAGATATCATACCGGTCAAAATGAACCTGTTCCTCCGTCTTGTCTATGGCCCCATCCAGCGCAAACCCGTAATCTCCGCTGCTAGCGATTTCAATGGGAGTCCTGTAGAAGCCTGTCTGGATATCCTCCTCCGGAATCTCCACAGGCTGGAAAGACTCTCCTTCCCCTTCCACAGCCGGTGCCTCATAGCAATAGGACTCCGCATACAGGGTATAGGTTCCGGGCGCGTAATCCATTTTTCCCAACTGTGTGATGATGCAAAGTTCCTGGTTCTCTGCCAGTTCATATCCGCAGCTCTCCGGCAGCTTGTTCCACTGGAATGTATCTCCGAAACCGCTCCGCATCAGGGTCCTGTCAGTGTCATAGTCTTCCCCTTCCAGGCCGTCCTTCCATCGCCCCAGATAGTCATTATCAATGCTTACCTGCACCGTAAGGTGCTGGTCCGTCTTCCTCGTGAGGATATAGCTGGCGGTAAGTTCCCGCCCGGCACAGGTGGTCTCCAGCATTTCAAGGGAGAACAGCTCATTATCCATCACAATCTCGCCATATTTTCCACGGGGCGCCGTATTCTCCCCCGGAACTTCGTTCCCTGCCTCTGTTCCTGTCTCTGTTCCTGTCTCTGTTCCAGCCCCCGCCTGATTCCCCGCGGCGAAAAAACTGTCGTCCAGGATATCACCGTAGATGTCCGGCCGCTGCTGCCCTTCCGGCACAGGAAGAGCCGAATCGTCCCTGGTGGCAAAAATGTCCCTCAGAGGCGTATGGTCTATCAGATACCCCGCCCCTACATACATGGTGCTCATGATCAGGAGCGCCGCTGCCGCAGGTACCGCCGCCTGTGCCCATACCGGTTTCTTTCTGTTTTTCCTGTATCTGTTGTTTTTCATATCCATGCCTCCTTCCGCTTCTGTCCTCCCTCTGCCCGTATCAGCAGTATGGCTCATGCTCCTGTACTTTGCGTTCTGCGGCTTTCCCTCCATGATCGCCCTGCGCATTCCCTCATTTACCGTTACATTTGACATCAGATCATCGACACTTTCTCTGAAATTCATTCACAACACCTCCCACACATCCCGGGGCAGCTTTTTTTCCAGCTGTTCCCTGCCCCGCTTCAGCAACGTGAATACCGTACTCGGCTGCCGCCCCATGATCCTGGCAATCTCCGGCACCGGCAGCTCCTGATAATAGTACAGCAAGATCGCCAGCCTGTACTTATCCTTCAGTTTCATGATCTCCTTCATCAGATCCATGGTATTATTCAGTTTTTCATACGCATCCCGGTCTCCGCTGCTCTTCTGCAGCCCTTCCTCCAACACCTGTGTGACTTCCGTCATCTCCACTCGCTGCCGCCAGGCGGAGGCAAGGTAGCTTTTGCAGGTATTGATCGCAATTCTGGTAATCCACGTCTTCTCCGAGGCCCGGCCCTCAAATCCCTTATAATGCCTCCACACCTTCAGGTAAGTGTCCTGCACCGCATCCTCCGCCAGATAAGGGTCCCGCAGATAAAGCGTGCACAGACGAAGCAGGGAATCGCCATATCTGTGAATCAGCAGTTCCATGTCGTCCTCTGTCAGCACTGCACGCTCCCGGGCTTCTGTATACGCCAGCGACATGCTCTGTCCATGCACCATTTTACACCTCCGTTTCTATTGTAATCATACATCATCTTCCGCCTCCTTTCAAACATTAGACCCATATTCCCTTTCTCTTTCTTGCATAAAATAAAAAATATGTAAAAAGGGCTGCCGCATTAAGAAATTCTGCAAAAGATACAGGATATCCGGTAACCGGGCATATCTATATCTGATGTCCATGATTCTTAATGCGGCAGCCCCTGCATCGAAACGCTGTCTTAATACCGATTTACTTCTACATTACGGTTTACTTCACTGCACATGGAATGCGGTCAGCCCGGGATATTCCGCAGCCTCGCCCAGCTCCTCCTCTATCCGCAGAAGCCGGTTATACTTTGCCACCCTGTCACTTCGGCAGGGCGCGCCGGTTTTAATCTGGCCCGTGTTCCACGCCACGGCCAAATCTGCTATGGTGGTGTCCTCCGTCTCTCCGGAACGGTGGGACATCACAGCGGTATAGTTGTTCTTGTGTGCCAGTTCCACCGCTTCGAAGGCCTCCGTCAGGGTTCCGATCTGGTTTACCTTCACCAGAATGGAGCCTGCCGTCCCCAGTTTAATCCCTGCCGCCAGACGCTTCTTGTTGGTGACAAACAGATCGTCTCCCACCAGCTGTACCTTCCCGCCCAGCCGCCGGGTCAGCTTCTGCCAGCCGTCCCAGTCGTCCTCCGCCAGGGCATCTTCAATGGATATGATGGGGAAGTTCTGAGACAGGTTCTCAAAATAGGAAATCATCTCATCCGTGCTGCGGATAACCTCTTCTCCTTTTAAGCTGCTCTCTCCCGGGAAGTGGTACATGTCTGTTTTTTCGTTATACAATTCACTGGAAGCCGCATCCATTGCAATCCACACATCCTCCCCCGGCGTGTAACCGGAGGCCCTGATTGCCTCCACAAGCAACGCAAGCACACTCTCCGCATCCGGCAGGTCCGGTGCGAAGCCGCCCTCATCCCCCACTCCCGTGGAGAGCCCTTTGTCCTGAAGGATTTTTTTCAGATTGTGATAGATTTCCGCACAGATGCGCAGCGCATCGGAAAAGCTGTCCGCACAGGTGGGCATAATCATAAATTCCTGAAAATCTACCGTATTGGCGGCATGCTTTCCGCCGTTTAAGATATTCATCATGGGCACAGGAAGCAGATGGGCGCCGGCGCCTCCCACATAGCGGTACAGCGGCAGGGAAAGTGCACAGGCAGCTGCTTTCGCGCAGGCAAGGGAAACGGAAAGCGTGGCGTTGGCGCCCAGATTTTCCTTATTCTCCGTACCGTCCAGTTCAATCAGAAGCCTGTCTATCTGAATCTGATTTAAAGCATTCTTCCCGACCAGAACGGGTGCAATCTTTTCATTGACATTTTTCACGGCATGCTGCACCCCCAACCCAAAATAGCGCGGCTCGCCGTCCCGCAGCTCCACTGCTTCAAACCGTCCTGTACTGGCACCGGAAGGTACCGCCGCCGTCCCTGTATAACACTTTTTATTCTCGTGATTCCGGACCGTAACCTCCGCCTCCACCGTGGGATTCCCCCTGGAGTCCAGAATTTCCCGGGCGTGAATCGATTTTATCTCAAGATATGCGGCCATAATAATTGCCTCCTTTTCGAATGATTGTTTTTCTTTTAAAGTACCCGAAAAGGAGGCGCGTTATTCAGGAATTGTGCAAAATCAGAAATTCAAATAATATATTTTTAAATTAAACTTCCGCACTGACCAGTATGCCCAGGCTGTTTCAGGCCGTCTCAAAGCCGCCGCCTTTGCGCCGCCCATTTCCCGCTTCACAGTTGCAACCGCAGCAACACATGGCGCATAAAACAAAGTAAATCTTTCCTCCGCAGAAACCGCCGCATTCAGCCTTCCTTACAGTTTTTTCACAAACAGACAACGGATTGCATTCAGCACAGCAAGA